>NZ_JBUDGD010000029.1:0-66358 GCF_055484735.1 Pseudomonas sp. 15C
GCGGCTACGGTTTGCTTCGCTGCACCTACTTCCGCTGTGTCTGGCTGCGCCAGACGGTCGCTGCGCTCCCACGCCCGGATCGATCCCTCCACTCAGCCTTCCGACGTCGCCGGTGACGCAAGATCAAAAGCAGGCGAGCTGACACTCGGCCTATTGAGTGGTGAGAAGCGACGCATGGCTTGGGATTTCCGGTGGATTCGCCCCTCACCCCAGCCCTCTCCCCCAGGAGAGGGAGCCGATTCGGGGGCCGTTCAAAACCTGAGTTCGACTCGGTATTTCAGGTCGGAGTGGCTTTCGCATCCACCGCGGTCAGTCCCCTCTCCCTCCGGGAGAGGGCTAGGGTGAGGGATGGCTTTTGGCTGTTTAAAGCTGTGTCAGATAACCAGAACCTTCCCACAAGGTTTTCAGGTTGTCCGTCGGACGCTCGCTCTCTAGGCTCTGGGTGTCGCTGAATGTTCAGTGATCGGGTGTGAGAACCCGCTGAGCTTGAAACTGGCACCAGTAAGACCATAATTGCGGCCGGCTTATCAGCTGTCGCGATGCCTTATGGCGGCTGTGTGCGGGCAGACTTCGGTCTGGCCGGTTTTCTGCTCACCGGTTTCTCACTCCGCACATAGCTGCCACCCTTCGTCACGTGAGAAATGGCTAAGGGCGGCTCGAATTACGAGCAGATTTGTATGAAAGATAAAATTGTCCCCGACCCACCCCTTGAACCCACAACCCCTCTCGAAGACGCCGTTCGCGCCGACGATCAAATCAAGAACCGCGAAGCCTTAAAGCGTGCCCTCGATTTCTATCTCTGCCCTCCACCCAGCAAACCGCATCCACCGAGCACGATGTTTTTGATCCAGTCCGACATCGACACTGAGAGCCTGCTGAGGCTCACGCCTGCGAATCCCTGGCTTCGGCGAATACCCTTGCCGGAAACTTTGCCGATCAACTGGGCCGGCCCGAGCGCAATACGGCGCTGGCGATTCAGCAGATCATCATGCTGGCGGAGCTGGCGGTGAATCGGGCGCTGGATCGGGTTGATCCACGTAGCTGATTCGTCGAAGCACCGAGTCAGCGTTCTTCGCGAGCAGGCTCACTCCTACAGGGGAATGCATTTCAAACTGTGTGCGAGCCTGCTCGCGAAAGCGGTGGAACATTCACCACAAATCCCCGGCATAAAAAAACCGCCGATCATTCACCGATCGGCGGTTCTTCATTCAGCCAAGCTAATTCACTGCATCAACACTTCAATCGAGCCATCGGCGGTCATGCTGACCTGGCTGGTGCCGGCTTCGACTTCTGGTGTTACCGGTGCTGAATCCATGGCGGCGGCTTTCATCATCATCGGGGCGCGCAGGTACGGTTGTGGATAACCGTTGCTGTTGAGGTTCAGGTTGACGATTTTGTAGCCTTTGCCGCCCAGGGCGTCGGTGGCCAGTTGTGCGCGGGCCTTGAAAGCGCTGACGGCTTCTTTGAGCAACTGGTCTTCGCTGGCCTTGCGGGTCGGGTCGGCGATGGCGAAGTCCATGCCGCCCATTTTCAGGTCGGTCAGCAGCTCGCCGGTGAGTTTCGACAGGGCGGCGAAGTCGGTGCTTTCCAGGCGCAGTTCGGCGCGTTCGCGCCAGCCGGTGATTTTCTGGCCTTTGGTGTCGTAGATCGGGTAGCTGTTGCGGCTGCCCGTGCGCAGGGTGATGTCCTTGACTTGCTTGGCCTGGGCCGTTGCCTTGTTCATCGTGGTGCTGATGGCGGCGGCGAGTTTGGCTGGGTCGGTGTTCTGGTCTTCGGTGTAGAGCGTCACGATCATCTGATCGCGGGCCACTTCCTGGCTGACTTCGGCGCGCAGGGAAATCTGGTTGTAGTGCAGCTCATCGGCGGCCAGGGCCGGAAGGCTTGCGATGCTGCCGACGGTCAGGGCGAGAAGGGCGGCGCTGCGGCGAACTGTGTGCATGAAAGCTCCTTGAGGGGGCGCAGGTGTTGGTTCGAGCCTGCGTGAACCATCAGACTCCAGAAAGCAGCTGCAAGTTGCAAGCTTCAAGCTGCAAGTAAAAGCAAGAGCAAGAACTGCGTCGCTTTTGATCTTGCTTGCCGCTTGAAGCTTGCAACTTGCAGCTGCCTTCCTGTGGTCGTTTGCCGCACTTTCGCCTCTCACGCCCGCGCCTTGGTTATACTCCCTGCGATCCGCCTGGAGCGCTCATCAGGAGAGCTCATGCTCGCCCCCGTACAACTGACTTCCGCCACTCGCCAGAACCTCTGGCGGCTGACATTCATTCGCACCCTCGTGCTCGCCGCGCAGGCCGGTTCTGTGGGGCTGGCGTATTGGCTGCAATTGTTGCCGTTGCCGTGGGTGCAACTGGCGATGACCCTCGGCTGTTCGACCTTGCTCTGTGTATTCACCGCCGTGCGTCTGCGCACTTCGTGGCCGGTTACCGAGCTGGAATATGCACTGCAACTGGCCTGCGACCTGGTGATCCACAGTGCGCTGCTGTATTTCTCCGGCGGTTCTACCAACCCGTTCGTTTCCTATTATCTGGTGCCGCTGACCATCGCCGCGGTGACGCTGCCGTGGCGCTATTCGGTGATCCTGTCGGGCATCGCGCTGGCGCTGTACACGGTGATGCTGACGCGTTTCTATCCGCTGGAGACCTTGCCGGTGGCCCGCGAGAATCTGCAGATCTACGGCATGTGGCTGAGCTTTGCATTGGCGGCGGCGGTGATTACCTTTTTCGCTGCGCGCATGGCCGAAGAGTTGCGCCGTCAGGAAGAGTTGCGGGCGATTCGCCGTGAGGAAGGTTTGCGCGATCAGCAGTTGCTCGCCGTCGCCACTCAGGCCGCAGGCGCTGCCCATGAACTTGGCACGCCGCTGGCGACCATGAGCGTGTTGCTCAAGGAAATGCAGCAGGACCATCACGACCCTATGCTGCAGGACGACCTCAAGGTGCTGCAGGATCAGGTCAAGCTGTGCAAGGAAACCTTGCAGCAACTGGTCCGTGCCGCCGAGGCCAACCGGCGTCTGGCGGTAGAAATGCAGGACGTCACCGACTGGCTCGACGAAGCGCTGAACCGCTGGCATCTGATGCGCCCGGAGGCCAGTTATCGCTTCCAGCGTCTCGGCCAGGGCAGCGTGCCGCGCATGGCTCCGCCGCCGGATCTGACCCAGGCGCTGCTCAATCTGCTGAACAATGCCGCCGACGCCTGCCCGGAAAACCTCCAGGTCACCCTCGATTGGGACGCCGAGACGCTGACCATCAGCATCCGCGACCACGGCGCCGGTGTGCCGCTGGCCATTGCCGAGCAGATCGGCAAACCGTTTTTTACCACCAAGGGCAAAGGTTTCGGCCTGGGCCTGTTTTTGAGCAAGGCCAGCGTGACACGCGCCGGCGGCTCAGTGAAACTCTATAGTCATGAGGAAGGCGGCACGCTCACCGAGCTGCGCCTGCCCCACGGCGCCCGAGGAGACCTAACATGAGTGACGAAATCCAAGTCGAAGGCGAAGAACTGCCGCATTTGCTGCTGGTCGATGACGACGCGACCTTCACCCGCGTGATGGCGCGCGCCATGGCCCGCCGTGGCTTTCGCGTCAGCACCGCCGGTTCCGCCGAAGAAGGCCTGACCATCGCTCAGGCCGATCTGCCGGATTACGCCGCGCTCGACCTGAAAATGGACGGTGACTCCGGTCTGGTGCTGCTGCCCAAGCTGCTGGAGCTGGACCCGGAAATGCGCGTGGTGATCCTCACCGGTTATTCGAGCATTGCCACTGCGGTCGAGGCGATCAAGCGCGGTGCCTGCAACTACCTGTGCAAACCGGCCGACGCCGACGACGTGCTGGCCGCGTTGCTGTCCGAGCACGCCGACCTCGACAGTCTGGTGCCGGAAAACCCGATGTCGGTCGACCGCCTGCAGTGGGAGCACATCCAGCGTGTGCTCACCGAGCACGAAGGCAACATCTCCGCCACTGCCCGCGCCTTGGGCATGCATCGCCGCACCCTGCAGCGCAAACTGCAGAAGCGCCCGGTTCGTCGCTGAACCTGCGCTGAACGACTATCGCCAGCCCTCGCGATGAAACGCACCGATCATCTATGATCGGTGCGTGTCTGTTCTTATCTTTATCGAGCCTTATCCATGAATCAGAACGCTGAATATTCCGCGGTCAACGATGCTGTGCGCGGGCAGTTTTTTCGCAAAGTCTGGGCGATGACCACGCCTTATTGGCGCAGTGAAGAGAAGGGCAAGGCCTGGACGTTGCTGATTGCAGTGATTGCATTGACATTGTTCAGCGTGGCCATCTCGGTGTGGATCAACAGCTGGTACAAGGACTTCTACAACGCCTTGCAGAAAAAGGACGAGGCGGCGTTCTGGCAGTTGATCCTGTATTTCTGCGGCATCGCGGCGGTGGCGATTCTTGGCGCGGTGTATCGCCTGTACCTGACGCAGATGCTGACTATCCGCTGGCGGGCGTGGCTGACCGAAAAGCACTTCAAGCGCTGGCTCGACCACAAGAACTATTACCAGCTGGAGCAGGGCGGTTACACCGATAACCCCGATCAGCGAATTTCCGAAGACCTCAACACCTACACTGCCAACACCCTGAGCCTGGGCCTCGGGCTGCTGCGCACGATTGTCAGCCTGGTGTCGTTCTCGATCATTTTGTGGGGCGTTTCGGGCAGCATCGAGGTCTTTGGTATAGAGATTCCCGGCTACATGTTCTGGTGTGCGCTGCTCTATGCGGCCGTCGGCAGTTGGCTGACGCACCTGATCGGTCGCCGCTTGATCGGTTTGAACAACCAGCAGCAACGCTTCGAGGCCGACCTGCGTTTCTCCATGGTGCGGGTGCGGGAAAACGCCGAAAGTATTGCGCTGTACAACGGCGAGCCGAATGAAAATCGGCGTTTGAGCAGCCGCTTCGGCCTGGTCTGGCACAACTTCTGGGACATCATGCGCGTGTCCAAGCGTCTGACGTTCTTCACCTCCGGCTACGGCCAGATCGCAATTATTTTCCCGTTTATCGTCGCGGCGCCGCGCTACCTGTCCGGCAAGATCGAACTGGGCGAGCTGATGCAAATCAACTCGGCGTTCGGCAACGTGCAGGAGAACTTCAGCTGGTTCATCACTGCCTACGCGGATCTGGCCGCGTGGCGTGCGACCTGTGATCGTCTGCTGAGCTTCCGTCAGGCCATGAGCGACAATGAAGAGCGGGCTCCAGCCATTGATGTGCAGAACCAGGGCAGCGAATTGCAGGTGCATAACCTCGGGCTGGATCTGGCCGACGGCCGTCATCTGTTGACCAACGCCGACATGACCGTGGAACCGGGTGAGCGAGTGATGCTCAGCGGGCGTTCCGGCAGCGGCAAGTCGACGTTGCTGCGGGCGATGGGGCACTTGTGGCCGGCGGGGCATGGCAATATTCGCCTGCCAGCGGCGCGTTATCTGTTCCTGCCGCAGAAACCGTATCTGCCGATCGGTACCTTGCGCGAAGCGCTGAGTTATCCACAACCGGGCGACACTTACGCAATAGAGCGTTATGCCCAGGTACTGGAAACCTGTCGCCTGCCGCATCTGGTTGCACGGCTGGACGAAGCCAATCACTGGCAGCGCATGCTGTCGCCGGGCGAACAGCAGCGCCTGGCCTTCGCCCGCGCGCTGCTTTATGCACCGCAATGGCTGTACATGGACGAAGCGACCTCGGCGATGGACGAGGAAGACGAAGCGACGCTGTATCAGGCGCTGATCGATCAGATCCCGGGGTTGAGTATCGTCAGCGTCGGCCATCGCAGCAGTCTGAAACGTTTCCATCCACGGCATGTGCGGATCGATAGCGGGCACTTGATAGAGCAACCCGTGACGGCCTGACACCACGCATTCCCCTGTAGGAGTGAGCCTGCTCGCGATAGCGGTATGACAGTCAAAGAGGATGCCGACTGAACTGACGCCATCGCGAGCAGGCTCACTCCTACAAAGGGCATTGTGATCTGGGCGGTGATCGTACAACCCGCTTGAGCTATGATGGCCGCAAGCCGAACTTTCGAGACAAGATGCAGATCATGGAAAAGCTGATGGACACCCCGCGCCTACCGCGCAAGCGCCGCAGTCTGGCTCAGGAACTGGTGACGGTGCTGAGCGAGCAGATCCGCGATGGTCTGCTCAAACGTGGTGACAAGTTGCCCACCGAGTCGGCGATCATGGAAGCCCATGGCGTCAGCCGCACCGTGGTGCGTGAGGCGATTTCCCGTCTGCAGGCTGCAGGTCAGGTGGAAACCCGCCATGGCATCGGCACCTTCGTCCTCGACACGCCGAGCCCGAGTGGTTTCCGTATCGACCCGGCGACTGTCGTCACCCTGCGTGACGTCCTGGCAATCCTCGAATTGCGCATCAGCCTCGAAGTCGAATCCGCCGGCCTCGCCGCGCAACGTCGCACTCCCGAGCAACTGGCGACCATGCGCGCCGCCCTTGATGCGTTGAACGAAAGCGCCTCGCATGCCAGCGACGCGGTGTCGTCAGACTTTGCCTTCCACCTCGAAATTGCCCTGTCCACCGGCAACCGCTATTTCACCGACATCATGACCCACCTGGGCACCAGCATCATTCCGCGGACGCGGCTGAACTCGGCGCGCCTGGCCCATGATGATCAGCAACATTACATGGGCCGTCTGAGCCGTGAGCACGAAGAAATCTACGATGCGATCGCCCGTCAGGATTCAGATGCAGCCCGCGCCGCGATGCGTCTGCATTTGACCAACAGCCGTGAGAGGCTGCGCCAGGCTCATGAAGAGGCGCAGGCGCAGGGGTAGAATTAACGTTAATCCTGTTACTCAAGCATTATTTTTCGTGTTGGGGACGGTTTGGTGGTGGTTAAAGTTTTGACCCTATATAAAAGGCGCAACTCTTCCCCAGCTTCGCCAAATTCCGTCTTGGGAATTTTGAAACTTTGAGGTCCGTTCAGCGGTACTTGTAACAAGACTTTATTAGACCAGATATTCCCGCCGCTGAAACGAGCTTCGATTGTTATATCGTCTCCCGGCACAATGTTCGAATGGGGCGTTAATGTACCTTCGGCAAACTCCTTCAATTCCGCGAGGGAAAGCACCCATTGGCCGTTTTCCTGCTTTGCGTCAGTCAATTGTGGTTCGGTCATTCCAATTGGATCAGCCATCGCATAGTTCCTTCTTTCGTTCTGAACCATTGAGAGCACGATTCAACGTGCGGTGTCTGCGGTGCCGGTTCTTTAGCGCCTCACTCATTAATGCGCAAGCGAGGCTTGGCTGGCACCTGTAAGAAATATCAGTTTCGACGAACGGTCGGTAAGCTCAGAGGCACGTCGAATCATGGACGATTTGAGGAGTTCATATCTCAACCCGCAGCTTCAACGCCTGCGAATACGGCTCCATACTCGACTCATCACGAAATTTGTAGCGCAGCTCCACCTCGCGGCCCAGGTACGGTTGCAGTGCTTCCTTCGGCAACTGCACCTCGATGTCGAACAGCTTTTCCATTTCATCCTCGGCATCGTCCCAGGCGCCGGTATCGACTTCGTCTCCCTCCCATTCGGGTTCTTCGCCATCGATGCCAAGGATCGCGTAAACGGTCCAGTTCGCCGCGAAATCGCTGGAGTCCGGCACTTGCACGGTGAGGATGTCTGGCAATCGAGAAAGCTGAAGAATTATGCGGTTGTCCTGCGCAGGGGCAACATCGGTGACGATGGGGGCGGAAAAATGCATCGACATAACGGCTTCCTTTGAGTGGTCCGCCACGATCCTTCGTGGCAGTCGTCCCACTTTACGAGCCGCTCGCCCTCAATGACTTAAACGAATCCAGACCAGATATTTCCGTGAACGGACGCCGTAAAGACGGGCCTCGCAGCGATTTTTGCCAGGGCCAGAGCCAATCTTGTCAGACAAAAAAGTGCCGACAACGATGAAATGCAGTTGACGGTTATCTTTTAAGTTGTACGATGACCTACAACTTCAGCCAAGGCTGAACGGTCCACTCACAATAAAACGTTGCTACCAGGGTGTTCGAATAATGAATCCACAAGAACTGAAGTCCATCCTCTCTGCCGGCCTGCTGTCGTTCCCGGTGACCGATTTCAACGCGCAAGGCGATTTCAACCGCGCGGGCTATATCAAACGCCTGGAATGGCTGGCTCCGTATGGCGCTTCGGCCCTGTTCGCAGCGGGCGGCACCGGTGAGTTCTTCTCCCTGGCCGCCAGCGAATACTCGGAAATCATCAAGACTGCCGTCGACACCTGCGCGACCAGCGTGCCAATCCTCGCCGGCGTGGGCGGTTCGACCCGTCAGGCCATCGAATACGCTCAGGAAGCCGAGCGTCTGGGCGCCAAAGGCCTGCTGCTGCTGCCGCACTACCTGACCGAAGCGAGCCAGGACGGCGTTGCCGCTCACGTTGAAGCCGTGTGTAAATCGGTGAAAATCGGCGTGGTCGTCTACAACCGCAACGTTTGCCGCCTCAACGCGCCGCTGCTGGAACGTCTGGCCGAGCGCTGCCCGAACCTGATCGGCTACAAGGACGGCCTGGGCGATATCGAGTTGATGGTGTCGATCCGTCGCCGCCTCGGTGATCGCTTCAGCTACCTGGGCGGCCTGCCGACCGCTGAAGTCTACGCCGCGGCCTACAAGGCGCTGGGCGTGCCGGTCTACTCCTCGGCGGTATTCAACTTCATCCCGAAAACCGCGATGGACTTCTACCACGCGATCGCCCGTGAAGATCACGCCACCGTCGGCAAGATCATCGACGACTTCTTCCTGCCGTACCTCGACATCCGTAACCGCAAGGCCGGTTACGCCGTGAGCATCGTCAAGGCAGGTGCGAAAATCGCCGGCTATGACGCAGGTCCGGTGCGTGCGCCGCTGACCGACCTGACCGGCGAAGAGTACGACATGCTCGCCGCGCTGATCGACAAGCAGGGCGCGCAGTAACACCTGAGTAGAGCGAGGCCGCTGAGCAATCAGCGGCTTTTTGCGTAAAGGCTTTTAGAGTTGAGGGCTGCCCTGTGACAACTGCAAAACGCTACGACAACTACATCAACGGCGAGTGGGTCGCCGGTGCCGATTACTCGGCCAACATCAACCCGTCCGAATTGAGCGACAACATCGGCGACTACGCCAAGGCTGACCTGAATCAGGTCAACGCTGCCATCGACGCCGCCCGCGCGGCATTCCCGGCGTATTCCACTTCGGGCATTCAGGCCCGTCACGATTCGCTGGACAAGGTCGGCACCGAAATCCTCGCCCGTCGCGAAGAACTTGGCACGCTGCTGGCTCGCGAAGAAGGCAAGACCCTGCCGGAAGCCATCGGCGAAGTGACCCGCGCCGGCAACATCTTCAAGTTTTTTGCCGGCGAATGCCTGCGCCTGTCCGGTGACTACGTGCCGTCGGTACGCCCGGGCGTCAACGTTGAAGTCACTCGCGAAGCGCTGGGCGTGGTCGGCCTGATCACCCCGTGGAACTTCCCGATCGCCATTCCTGCCTGGAAAATCGCCCCGGCCCTGGCCTACGGCAACTGCGTGGTGCTCAAGCCTGCCGATCTGGTGCCGGGCTGCGCCTGGGCCCTGGCGGAAATCATCTCCCGCGCGGGCTTCCCGGCCGGTGCGTTCAACCTGGTAATGGGCAGCGGTCGCGTGGTTGGCGAGGCGTTGGTCAACAGCCCGAAAGTCGACGGCATCAGCTTCACCGGTTCGGTAGGCGTTGGCCGGCAGATCGCAGTCAACTGCGTTTCGCGCCAGGCCAAGGTGCAGCTGGAAATGGGCGGCAAGAACCCGCAGATCATTCTCGACGACGCCGACCTCAAGCAAGCCGTCGAGCTGTCGGTGCAGAGTGCGTTCTACTCCACCGGTCAGCGCTGCACGGCGTCGAGCCGTCTGATCGTGACCGCCGGCATCCACGACAAATTCGTCGAGGCCATGGCCGAACGCATGAAGTCGATCAAGGTCGGCCACGCCCTCAAAGCCGGCACCGACATTGGTCCGGTGGTGTCCCAGGCGCAGCTCGAACAGGACATGAAGTACATCGACATCGGCCAGTCCGAAGGTGCGCGTCTGGTCAGCGGCGGTGGTGTGGTGACCTGCGACACCGAAGGCTACTTCCTCGCGCCGACTTTGTTCGCCGACAGTGAAGCGTCGATGCGCATCAGCCGTGAAGAGATCTTCGGCCCGGTCGCCAACGTCGTGCGCGTGGCGGACTACGAAGCGGCATTGGCGATGGCCAACGACACCGAATTCGGTCTGTCCGCCGGCATCGCCACCACTTCATTGAAGTACGCCAACCACTTCAAGCGCCACTCCCAGGCCGGGATGGTAATGGTCAACCTGCCGACCGCCGGTGTCGATTACCACGTACCGTTCGGTGGCCGTAAAGGTTCGTCCTACGGCTCGCGTGAGCAGGGCCGCTATGCGCAAGAGTTCTACACGGTCGTGAAGACCAGTTACATCGGCTCCTGATACACGCAATACCTGTGGGAGCTGGCTTGCCAGCGATAGCGTCACTGCGCAATGACTGATTTACCGAGTCACCCGCATCGCTGGCAAGCCGGCTCCCACCAAAGCAAGACCAAAGAAGCTTCACCCCGCATAAAAATAATCAGTGGGAGTACATCTACATGCAATCGTCCAAGCCGACTCACGTCCGCTATTTGATCCTGCTCATGCTGTTTCTGGTGACCACGATCAACTACGCCGACCGTGCCACGATCGCCATTGCCGGCTCCAGCCTGCAAAAGGATCTGGGCATCGACGCCGTTACCCTCGGCTACATCTTCTCCGCATTCGGTTGGGCCTACGTGGCCGGGCAAATCCCCGGTGGCTGGCTGCTCGATCGCTTCGGCTCGAAAAAAGTCTATGCGCTGAGCATTTTCACCTGGTCGCTGTTCACCGTGCTGCAAGGCTTTGTCGGTGAATTCGGCATGTCCACTGCGGTGGTTGCGCTGTTCATGCTGCGTTTCCTTGTGGGCCTGGCCGAAGCGCCATCGTTCCCTGGCAATGCGCGCATTGTTGCCGCGTGGTTCCCGACCGCTGAACGCGGCACCGCCTCGGCGATCTTCAACTCGGCGCAGTACTTCGCCACCGTGTTGTTCGCGCCGCTGATGGGCTGGATCGTCTACAGCTTCGGCTGGGAGCACGTGTTCATCGTCATGGGGATCCTCGGTATCGTGTTCTCGCTGGTCTGGCTGAAAGTGATCTACAGCCCGCGCGAGCATCCACGCATCAATGACGCCGAGTTCAAGCACATCGCCGACAACGGCGGCATGGTCGACATGGACCAGAAGGGCAAGAAGGCCGACGGTCCGAAGTGGGATTACATCCGTCAGTTGCTGACCAACCGCATGATGCTCGGCGTGTATCTGGGCCAGTACTGCATCAACGGCATCACGTATTTCTTCCTGACCTGGTTCCCGGTGTATCTGGTGCAAGAGCGTGGCATGACCATTCTCAAGGCTGGTTTCATCGCTTCGTTGCCGGCGATCTGCGGCTTCATCGGTGGTGTGCTCGGCGGGGTAATCTCCGATTACCTGCTGCGCAAAGGCCACTCGCTGACCTTCGCCCGCAAGGCACCGATCATTGCCGGTCTGCTGGTGTCGAGCAGCATCGTGGCGTGCAACTATGTCGAAGTGGAATGGATGGTCGTTGGCTTCATGGCCCTGGCATTCTTCGGCAAAGGCGTGGGCGCACTGGGCTGGGCGGTGGTATCCGACACCTCGCCGAAGCAGATCGCCGGTTTGAGTGGCGGCCTGTTCAACACCTTTGGCAACATCGCTTCGATCACCACCCCGATCGTGATTGGCTACATCATCAGCTCTACCGGTTCGTTCAAATGGGCGCTGGTGTTTGTGGGTGCCAACGCACTGGTCGCGGTGTTCAGTTATCTGGTGATCGTCGGCCCGATCAAGCGCGTGGTCCTCAAAGAGCCGCCTGCCAAGGGCGGTAATGAAGCCACCGGCAATTTGTCTCAAGCGCATTCCTGAGGAGCGGCGTCATGCAGTTGATTGAACATTCCGACTCGCCGCGCTACATCCGCCTGCACGAGCGGGACAATGTTGTAGTGGTGGTCAACGACCAGGGCGTACCGGCCGGCACTGAATTTGCCGATGGTCTGGTGACGGTGGATTTCGTTCCGCAGAGCCACAAGGTCACCCTGGAAGACATTCCCGAGGGCGGCGCGGTGATTCGTTACGGGCAGATCATCGGTTATGCCTTGCAGCCGATCCGTCGCGGCAGTTGGGTCAAGGAAGATCAACTGCGCATGCCGACCGCACCTCCGCTGGACAGCCTGCCGCTGTCCACCGACGTGCCGGACGCGCAGGCTCCGCTGGAAGGCTTCACCTTCGAGGGTTATCGCAACGCCGACGGCACCGTCGGCACGCGCAACATTCTCGGCATCACTACGACCGTGCAGTGCGTCACCGGCGTGCTCGATCATGCGGTGAAAAGGATCAAGGAAGAGCTGCTGCCCAAGTACCCTCACGTCGATGACGTGGTGGCACTGACCCACAGCTACGGCTGCGGCGTGGCGATCACCGCCACCGACGCCTACATTCCGATCCGCACCGTGCGCAATCTGGCGCGCAACCCGAACCTGGGCGGCGAGGCACTGGTGATCAGCCTGGGCTGCGAGAAATTGCAGGCCGGACAGGTGATGCACGAGGACGATGCGTCGGTCGATCTCAGCGACCCGTGGTTGTATCGCTTGCAGGACTCCAGCCACGGCTTCACTGAAATGATCGAGCAGATCATGGAACTGGCCGAGGTCCGTTTAAAGAAGCTCGACCAGCGCCGCCGTGAAACCGTGCCGGCGTCCGAGCTGATTCTGGGCATGCAGTGCGGCGGCAGCGATGCCTTCTCCGGCATCACCGCTAACCCGGCGCTGGGTTTTGCCTCGGATCTGCTGCTGCGTGCCGGGGCGACGGTGATGTTTTCCGAAGTCACCGAAGTGCGCGACGCGATCTACCTGCTGACCTCTCGCGCACAAACGCAAGCCGTGGCTGAAGAGCTGGTGCGCGAAATGGACTGGTACGACCGTTACCTGGCCAAGGGCGAGGCCGATCGCAGTGCCAACACCACGCCGGGCAACAAGAAGGGCGGCTTGTCGAACATTGTCGAGAAGTCGCTGGGTTCGATCGTCAAGTCCGGCAGCAGCGCGATCAACGGCGTGCTTGGCCCGGGGGAGCGCTTCAAGCAGAAGGGTTTGATTTTCTGTGCGACACCGGCCAGCGATTTTGTCTGCGGCACCTTGCAACTGGCGGCGGGGATGAACCTGCATGTGTTCACCACCGGGCGTGGCACGCCTTACGGGCTGGCGATGGCGCCAGTGGTCAAGGTCTCGACGCGAACCGAACTGGCGCAGCGCTGGCCGGATCTGATCGACATCGATGCCGGACGCATTGCTACCGGGCGCGCGACCATCGAGGAGTTGGGTTGGGAGCTGTTTCACTACTATCTGGATGTGGCGAGCGGCAAGCAACAGACCTGGGCGGAGAAGCACAAGCTGCATAACGATATTACGTTGTTCAACCCGGCGCCGATTACCTGACGGTTTGGGGGAGGGGGCATAACAGCTGCCCTCACCCCAGCCCTCTCCCGGGGGGAGAGGGGGCCGATCCGGGGATATCTCAGAAGTGCACCGACCTGCAAGAGCTGTGTTGAATCCATCATCGACTCGATTTTGCAGGTCGATGTTATGCAGCACGACACGTCGGTCAGTCCCCTCTCCCTCCGGGAGAGGGTTAGGGTGAGGGGCTTTTATAGCTTTTGGCTTATCATTGCCCCCTAATCGACGCTCACCCAAGGCACCCCCGGCATGCTGGCAATCTTCCTCGAAACCCTGAACATCACCGCGCCGGTATTTGCCATGCTGTTTCTCGGTGTGCTGCTCAAGCGCATCGACTGGATCAACGACAACTTCATTCACACCGCCTCCTCGCTGGTGTTCAACGTGACCATGCCGGCGCTGCTGTTTCTCGGCATCCTGCATGCGGACCTGCACGCCGCGCTGCAACCGTCTCTGCTGATCTACTTCTCCCTCGCCACCCTGGTGAGCTTTGCCGTGGCCTGGGGCTGGGCGATTTTCCGTTGTCCGCGGGAAGATCGCGGCATCTACACCCAAGGCGCGTTTCGCGGCAACAACGGCGTGATCGGGCTGGCCCTCGCAGCGAGCATGTACGGCGATTACGGGATTTCCCTCGGGGCGATTCTCGCGGCGCTGGTGATTCTGTTCTACAACACCCTGTCGACCATCGTCCTGGCGGTCTACAGCCCGGTGATCAAGTCTGACCCGTGGAGCATCTGCAAAAGCGTGTTCAGCAACCCGCTGATCATCAGCGTGATTGCCGCGGCGCCGTTTGCCTATTTCAAGATCGGTTTGCCGGGCTGGCTGGAGACGTCGGGTCAGTATCTGGCGCAGACCACATTACCGCTGGCGCTGATCTGCATCGGTGGCACGCTGTCGCTGGCGGCGTTGCGCAAGAGCGGCAAGATGGCGCTCAGTTCCAGTCTGGTGAAAATGGTCGGCTTGCCCGTGCTGGCGACGCTGGGCGCGTGGCTATGGGGCTTTCGCGGGGCGGAGCTGGGGATTCTGTTTCTGTACTTTGGCAGCCCGACGGCAGCAGCGAGTTTCGTCATGGCGCGGGCGGCGCAAGGCAATCATGAACTGGCGGCGGCGATTATTGTGCTGACCACGTTGATGGCAGCGATTACCACCAATGTCGGGATATTTGTGTTGCAGTGGGGTGGGTGGATCTAAGCGAAAGATTTTCGGTGATTTTTCCGGCCTCATCGCGGGCAAGCCCGCTCCCACAGGGATCTCGTTGTTGACGAAATTTGATTAACAACCGAAAAACCTGTGGGAGCGGGCTTGCCCGCGATGAGGCCCGCGCCGTCACTCAGGCTTCTGGTAGGTATCAATCACTTCCTGCGCCGCGCGAAACGCGTCGATCGCCGCCGGCACTCCGGCGTACACCGCACAATGCAGCAGCGCTTCACGAATCTCCTCCACCGTGCAGCCATTGTTCAGCGCGCCGCGCACATGGCCCTTCAGCTCTTGCGGACACTTGAGTGCGGTCAGCGCGGCGAGGGTGATCAGGCTGCGGGTTTTCAGCGGCAGGCCTTCGCGATTCCACACCCCGCCCCAGGCATGTTCATTGACGAAATCCTGCAACGGCTGGGTGAACTCGGTGGCGTTGCCCAGTGCGCGATCAACGAACGCGTCGCCCATTACCTGACGGCGGATTTCAACTCCGGACTGCTTCGATTCGGTCATGGCATATCCTTCTTGTGATGTTGGCGGCGCCAGGCGCGTATCGACGTGAACAACAGAAACATCAACAGCGGCGGCAAGACGTAAAACAGCATCAGTCGCTCGAGCCGGCCGGCCAACGGCATGCCGGTGGTGAACGACACCACATGCAGCCCGTAGACCAGGTACAAACCGAGCAACAGCAAACCTTCGGCGCGGGTTACGCGGTAGCCGGAATAGAACACCGGCAGGCACAGCGCCGCAACCCCGAGCATCACCGGCAGGTCGAAATCCAGCGCGTTCGGCGAAACCGACAGTGGTGTCGGTGCGATCAGCGCGGTGAGGCCCAGCACCCCGAGCAGGTTGAACAGGTTGGCGCCAATCACGTTGCCGACGGCGATGTCGCGTTGCCCGCGCAATGCGGCGATCAATGAGGTGGCCAGTTCCGGCAACGAAGTACCGACCGCGACCACAGTCAGGCCGATCACCCGTTCGGAGAAACCCAGATCGGTAGCGACCACAACCGCGGCGCCCAGCAACAGATGCCCGGCAAACACCAGCATCGCCAGCCCGACGCTGATCATCAGCAAACTGCCGAACCACGACGCCTGGGCGACGTCAGGTTGCTCGGAATGCGGCCGTGTCGAGTGACGTGACTGACGCAACAGCAGACCGAGGTAGAGCGCCAAAGCGGCAAGCAACAAGATGCCGTCGAAGCGGCCGATCTCTTTGTTCCAGGCCAACAGAAACACCAGCAGGCTGGCGCCGATCATCAGCGGAATATCAAGTCGCACCAGTTGCCGCGAAACGCGCAGCGGAATGATCAGCGCCGACAGTCCGAGCGTGACGAGGATATTGAAGATGCTGCTGCCGACCACGCTGCCGACGGCGATGTCCGGGTTGTGCGCCAGCGCTGCCTGCAGGCTGACGGCCATTTGCGGTGCGCTGCTGCCGAGGGCGACGATGGTCAGGCCGATGATCAGCGGGCGTACATGCAGACGTGCCGCCAGACGCACCGCCGCGCGCACCATCAGTTCGGCACCGAAGATCAGCAGGCACAGGCCGGCGAGCAGTTCGATCAGGCTGATCAGGGGTAGGTCGGCTAATCCGAAAATGGTCGGCGCTCCATTAATCGAGGGCCTGTACGCGAACCCGCGCGGTGCCGCTGCGCAGCATACCGATTTCTTCGGCGGCCTCGCGCGACAGATCGATCAGCCGGCCACGGGTGTGCGGGCCGCGGTCATTGATGCGGACCACCACCGATTCATCGTTTTTCAAATTGGTGACTTTCACCCGCGTGCCGAAGGGCAATTGGCGGTGGGCGGCAGTCAGGGAATGCTGGTTGAACGCTTCGCCGCTGGCGGTGCGTTTACCGTGGTGTCTGGCTCCGTAATAGGAGGCGACGCCGCTTTGGTCGTAACCGTGCGGGTCGATGGTGTCGGTGCTGGCGCAACCGGCCAACAAGGAGAGCAGGGCGCTGCTCAGGAACAGACGCTTCATTCAAAGGTATCCCGAATCAAATGCAGGAGTGAGCCTGCTCGCGATAGCGGTCCGACAGTCAACTTTTCAGTGTCTGACATTTCGCGATCGCGAGCAGGCTCACTCCTACAGGGGATGGAGCCAGGCTTTGGATCTGGCTCCATTTGTGGTCAGCCTTCGAGCTTGCTTTTCAGCAGTTCGTTCACTTGCTGCGGGTTGGCCTTGCCTTTGGAGGCTTTCATGGCCTGGCCGACGAAGAAGCCGAACATCTTGCCGCGTTTGGCTTCATCCGCCGCACGATACTGTTCGACCTGCTCCGCGTTGGCCGCGAGCATTTCATCGAGCACGGCCGAAATCGCGCCGGTGTCGGTGACTTGCTTCAGGCCACGCTTTTCGATGATCTCGTCCGCGCTGCCTTCGCCGTTGGCCATTGCTTCGAACACCACTTTGGCGATCTTGCCGGAGATGGTGTTGTCCTTGATGCGCTGCAGCATGCCGCCCAATTGTTCGGCGGAAACCGGCGATTCGTCGATGTCCACGCCTTGCTTGTTGAGCAGGCTGCCCAACTCGACCATCACCCAGTTCGCCGCCAGTTTCGCGTCGCCGCCGATAGCGGCGACTTTCTCGAAGTAATCCGCTTGCTCACGGCTGGTGGCCAGCACGTTGGCGTCGTAGGCCGACAGACCGAACTGGCTCTGGAAGCGCTCGCGTTTCTGCGGTGGCAATTCCGGCAGGGTGGCGCGCACCTCGCCGAGGAACGACTCTTCGATGACCACGGGCAGCAGGTCTGGATCGGGGAAGTAACGGTAGTCGTTGGCTTCCTCTTTCGAACGCATCGGACGGGTCTCGTCCTTGTTTGGATCGTACAGGCGGGTCTGCTGGATCACTTTGCCGCCGTCTTCGATCAGCTCGATCTGACGCTGGATCTCGGAGTTGATCGCCTTCTCGATGAAGCGGAACGAGTTGACGTTCTTGATCTCGCAGCGCGTACCGAACTCGACCTGGCCTTTCGGACGGACCGACACGTTGCAGTCGCAACGCAGCGAGCCTTCGGCCATGTTGCCGTCGCAGATGCCCAGATAACGCACCAGCGCATGGATCGCCTTGACGTAAGCCACGGCTTCCTTGGCGCTGCGCATGTCCGGCTCGGAAACGATTTCCAGCAGCGGCGTGCCGGCACGGTTCAGGTCGATGCCGGTGGCGCCGTTGAATTCTTCGTGCAGGCTCTTGCCGGCGTCTTCTTCCAGGTGCGCGCGGGTGATGCCGACGCGTTTGACCGTGCCGTCTTCCAGTGCGATGTCCAGGTGGCCTTTACCGACGATCGGCAATTCCATCTGGCTGATCTGGTAGCCCTTCGGCAGGTCCGGGTAGAAGTAGTTCTTGCGCGCGAAGACGTTGTGCTGACCGATCTCGGCGTCAATCGCCAGACCGAACATCACTGCCATGCGCACCGCTTCCTGGTTGAGCACCGGCAGCACGCCGGGCATGCCCAGGTCTACGAGGCTGGCCTGGGTATTCGGTTCGGAGCCGAATGTGGTGGAACTACCGGAAAAGATTTTCGACCGGGTGGTGAGCTGAGTGTGAATCTCCAGCCCGATCACGACTTCCCATTGCATGTGTGTCTCCTCAGAAGCCGGTTGGGGTGCGGGTGTGCCAGTCGGTGTTGAGCTGGTACTGGTGCGCCACATTAAGCAGGCGACCTTCCTGGAAATACGGCGCAAGCAGTTGCACGCCCACCGGCAGACCGTCGACAAAACCGGCCGGCATCGACAGGCCCGGCAGGCCGGCGAGGTTGGCGGTGATGGTGTAGACGTCTTCCAGATAGGCCGCGACCGGGTCGCTGTTCTTCGCGCCGAGCTTCCAGGCCGGGTTCGGCGTGGTCGGGCCGAGGATGATGTCGACTTCATTGAACGCCGTCATGAAATCGTTTTTCACCAGACGACGGATCTTCTGCGCTTTCAGGTAGTAGGCGTCGTAGTAACCGGCGGACAGCGCGTAGGCACCGACCATGATCCGGCGCTGCACTTCAGGCCCGAAACCTTCGCCACGGGAGCGCTTGTACAGGTCGATCAGGTTTTCCGGGTTCTCGCAGCGATGGCCGAAACGCACGCCGTCGAAACGCGACAGGTTCGAAGAGGCCTCCGCCGGCGCGATCACGTAGTAAGCCGGAATCGCGTGCTGCATGTTCGGCAGGCTGATTTCCTTGATCACCGCGCCGAGCTTCTGCAACTGCTGGATGCTGTTCTGGATCAGTTCGGCGATGCGCGGGTCGAGACCGGCGCTGAAGTATTCCTTCGGCACGCCGATGCGCAGGCCTTGCAGGGAATCGCCGAGGCTGGCGGAGTAGTCCGGCACCGGCTCATCGATGCTGGTCGAGTCGTTTTGATCGAAACCGGCCATGCCTTGCAGCAGGATCGCGCAGTCTTCAGCGGTACGCGCGAGCGGGCCACCCTGATCGAGGCTGGACGCGTAGGCGATCATGCCCCAGCGCGAAACGCGACCGTAGGTCGGTTTCAGGCCGGTCAGGTTGGTGAATGCCGCCGGCTGACGGATCGAGCCGCCAGTATCGGTAGCAGTCGCGGCAGGCAACAGGCGAGCAGCGACAGCGGCGGCCGAACCACCGGACGAACCGCCCGGTACGTGTTCCAGATTCCACGGGTTTTTCACTGCGCCGTACCAGCTCGACTCGTTGGCCGAACCCATGGCGAATTCGTCCATGTTGGTCTTGCCCAGGGTGACAGCGCCGGCAGCAGCCAGCTTCGCCACCACGGTGGCGTCGTACGGCGCCTTGAAGTTGTCGAGCATCTTCGAGCCGCAGCTGGTGCGAATGCCCTGGGTGCAGAACAGGTCTTTGTGGGCGATCGGCGCGCCGAGCAGGGCGCCGCTCTCACCGTTGGCGCGGCGTGCGTCGGCAGCTTTCGCCTGCTCCAGGGCCAGCTCTTCGGTGAGGCTGATGAAACTGTTGAGCTGTGGATCGAGCTGGGTGATACGCGCCAGCAGGACCTTGGTCAGCTCTTCGGAGGAAAACTTTTTATCGGCGAGACCGCGGGCGATCTCGGCCAGAGTCATTTGATGCATTGCAGGCTCTTTCCCTTTAGTCGATGACTTTCGGAACCAGATACAGGCCGTTTTCGACCGCTGGTGCGATGGACTGGTAGGCCTCGCGGTTATTGGTCTCGGTCACAACGTCGGCGCGCAGGCGCTGACTGGCTTCCAGCGGGTGGGCCAGAGGCTCGATTCCGTCGGTATTAACAGCCTGCATTTCGTCGACCAGACCGAGAATGCTGTTGAGGGCGGAAGTAATGTGTGGAAGATCGGCATCATTGAGGCCAAGGCAGGCCAGATGAGCGATTTTTTCCACGTCGGAGCGTTCTAGCGCCATCGGGATTCTCCTGTGGAAAACAGAACGGACGGCGTCCGTGTGTTAGATTGTCGGAACACTACCGCACTTCTACGGTCATAAGGCCGCGATTGTGGGGCTTGGTGCACAGAAAAGCGGCCAATTTAACATATTGGCGCCTTGCCCAAAATCCCTGTCGTTGTTAGAGTTTGCCGCACTTTTTTACCCACGCGTTGCCTAGGGTCCCTTTCCCATGTTCAAGAAACTGCGTGGCATGTTTTCCAGCGATCTTTCCATTGACCTGGGCACTGCCAACACCCTTATTTACGTGCGCGAGCGCGGTATCGTCCTGAATGAGCCATCGGTTGTGGCCATTCGGACACACGGTAACCAGAAAAGTGTCGTCGCTGTCGGCACCGAAGCCAAGCGCATGCTCGGCCGTACGCCGGGCAACATTGCTGCCATTCGTCCGATGAAGGACGGCGTGATCGCCGACTTCAGCGTCTGCGAAAAGATGCTGCAATACTTTATCAACAAGGTTCACGAAAACAGTTTTCTGCAGCCCAGCCCTCGTGTGCTGATCTGCGTTCCATGCAAATCCACTCAGGTTGAGCGTCGCGCCATCCGTGAATCGGCCCTCGGTGCCGGTGCCCGGGAAGTATTCCTGATCGAAGAGCCGATGGCCGCTGCCATCGGTGCCGGCCTGCCGGTGGAAGAAGCACGCGGTTCGATGGTGGTCGATATCGGTGGCGGTACCACTGAAATCGCATTGATCTCCCTGAACGGCGTGGTTTATGCCGAATCCGTACGTGTGGGCGGCGACCGTTTCGACGAAGCGATCATCACCTACGTGCGTCGCAACTACGGCAGCCTGATCGGTGAATCCACCGCTGAGCGCATCAAGCAGGAAATCGGCACGGCCTACCCGGGCGGCGAAGTTCGCGAAGTCGACGTTCGCGGTCGCAACCTGGCCGAAGGCGTTCCTCGCGCATTCACCCTGAACTCCAATGAAGTGCTGGAAGCTCTGCAAGAGTCGCTGGCAACCATCGTTCAGGCCGTGAAAAGCGCGCTGGAGCAGTCGCCGCCGGAACTCGCGTCCGACATCGCCGAGCGTGGCCTGGTGCTGACCGGTGGTGGCGCGCTGCTGCGTGACCTCGACAAGCTGCTGGCGCAGGAGACGGGTCTGCCGGTGATCGTTGCCGAAGATCCGCTGACTTGCGTTGCTCGCGGCGGTGGCCGTGCGCTGGAAATGATGGATAAGCACACCATGGATCTGCTTTCGAGCGAGTAAGTTGCCGATCGCAATACGTGGGTGAACGCACAGGCAGCACTTTGCAGTGCTGCCTGTTGGCGTTTATCTTCTGTCAGTCTTCATCCAGGCCGGTTTGATGCCGTATGAATAAACAGAACATTTGCCTGGGAGGAGCGGCTTATTAAACCGCTTTTCACCAAAGGCCCTTCGTTGGGCGTGCGCCTGTTGGTGCTGGCCGTGCTGTCGGTCGCGCTGATGGTGGTCGATGCACGTTTCGACCTGCTCAAGCCCGCGCGTAAACAAGCGTCGCTGGTGCTCATGGATGCCTACTGGATCACCGATCTGCCCGGCAGATTGTGGGAAGGGGTCGCCAGTCAGTTCGGCAGCCGCACCGAGCTCGTCGCCGAAAACGAAAAACTCAAGACCGAAAACCTGCTGCTGCAGGGGCGCATGCAAAAGCTTGCCGCCCTGACCGAGCAGAACGTTCGGCTGCGCGAGTTGCTCAATTCCTCTGCGCTGGTCAATGAAAAGGTCGAAGTGGCCGAGCTGATCGGCATGGACCCCAACCCCTTCACCCATCGCATCATCATCAATAAAGGTGAGCGCGATGGCGTGGTCCTCGGTCAGCCGGTGCTCGATGCGCGCGGGCTGATGGGCCAGGTGGTTGAGTTGATGCCCTACACCTCGCGTGTATTGCTGTTGACCGACACCACCCACAGTATTCCCGTACAGGTCAACCGCAACGGTCTGCGAGCGATTGCCAGCGGCACCGGCAACCCGGAACGTCTGGAGTTGCGCCATGTCGCCGACACTGCGGATATCAAGGAAGGCGATTTGCTGGTCAGCTCTGGCCTCGGTCAGCGATTCCCGGCCGGTTACCCAGTGGCCACGGTGAAGGAAGTCATCCACGATTCCGGCCAACCGTTCGCGATTGTCCGTGCCGTGCCGACCGCCGCGTTGAATCGCAGCCGCTACCTGCTGCTGGTGTTCAGCGACAGCCGCACCGCCGAAGAGCGCGCCAACGAAGCCGCCCAGGCTCAGGAACAGCTCGATGCCCACGGTGGCGGTCCGATGTTGCCGGTCAACATACCCAAGCCCTTGATCATGGCCACACCGGCGGCCCCGGCTGCTGCGCCAGCCAGCGAAGCGGCGGCGCCCGCAGCCGCGCCTGCCGCCACACCTGCCAAGCCTGCGGCGAGCAAACCGCCCGCCGCCGCCAAACCACCGGCCGCGACAAAGCCACCGGCGAAACCGCCAGCCACCACCGGGGGACGAGAATAATGGTCGGGGCCAAAGCTTCGGGGAATGGCTGGATGATCTGGCTGACGTTCGTCATCGGCATCCTGCTCAGTGTGTCGCCGTTGCCGATTTTCATGGAAATCCTGCGCCCGCTCTGGCTGGCCTTGCTGGTGACGTTCTGGGCGTTGTACATGCCGCACACGGTCGGCATGGTCACGGCGTTCTGTCTGGGTCTGGCCGAAGACGTGCTGCAAGGCGATCTGCTCGGGCAGAACGCGTTGATCCTCACACTCATTACTTTCCTGGTGCTGTCGTTGCAGCAGCGTCTGCGCATGTTTCCGATGTGGCAGCAGTGCCTGGTGATCCTGGTGATTTTCGGTCTCGCGCAATTGGCCCAATTGTGGCTCAGCGCCCTGACCGGCAACCGCCAGCCAACCCTCGCCCTGGTCTTGCCGGCGTTGGTCAGTGCCTTGCTCTGGCCGTGGGTCAGTTTCGCCCTACGCGGATTGTGCCGACGCTACAGAATTTACTGAGCCGGTGAAGCAGGGCACTGAACAGGGAGATGTTTTGATGAAGCCGCTTTACCTCGCCTCCGGATCGCCGCGCCGGCGTGAATTGCTCACGCAGATCGGCGTGGCGTTCACCGCCATCAGCGCGGACATCGACGAAACCCCTTTAGCCGAAGAATCGCCCTCGGCCTATGTCGAACGCCTCGCACGCGGCAAGGCTGAAGCCGGGCGCCGCAGCGTCGTGTCCGCTCAGAGCTTTTGCGTGTTGGGTGCCGACACCGCTGTGGTGCTCGACGGCAAAATTCTTGGCAAACCGGTGGACGAAGCCGACGCATGCGCCATGCTGATGATGTTGTCCGGCAGAGAGCATGAAGTGCTGACCGCCATCGCCGTGCTCGAAGGCGAACGCTGCGAGTCGCGGGTGGTGCGCAGTCTGGTGCGCTTTCGCCCGATCAGCCGCGAGGAAGCCGCCGCCTACTGGGCCAGCGGCGAACCGCGAGACAAGGCCGGCGGTTATGGCATTCAAGGCCTCGGCGGGGTGTTCGTCGCCGGCCTCAATGGCAGCTACTCGGCCGTGGTCGGTCTGCCCGTTTGCGAAACCTGCGAGGTGTTGGGCCATTTCGGCATACCCTGTTGGCAAAACCTGAGCGCGTCATAAGCGTCGTACCCATCCAGATGCGGCCATTATCGTGAACATGCCTGAACGAGATCCTGCCATGAGTGAAGAGATTCTGATCAACATCACGCCGATGGAATCGCGCGTGGCGGTGGTCGAAAACGGTGTGCTGCAAGAAGTCCACGTTGAGCGCACGCAAAAACGCGGGATCGTCGGCAACATCTATAAAGGCAAGATCGTGCGCGTACTGCCGGGCATGCAGGCCGCATTCGTCGATATCGGGCTGGACCGTGCGGCATTCATTCACGCTGCGGAAATTTCCCTGCGCGAAGGCCCGGCGGTCGAGAGCATCAGTTCGCTGGTGCACGAAGGCCAGAGCCTGGTGGTGCAGGTGACCAAAGACCCGATCGGTTCCAAAGGTGCGCGCCTGACCACGCAACTGTCGATCCCGTCGCGCTATCTGGTGTACATGCCACGCACGGCCCATGTGGGCATCTCGCTGAAAATCGAAGACGAAGCCGAGCGCGAACGCCTCAAGCAGGTGGTCAGCGACTGCGTGGCCAAAGAAGGCATCAAGGAAGCAGGCGGCTTCATTCTGCGTACCGCGGCCGAAGGTGCCGGCGCTGATGAAATCCTTATGGACATCCGCTACCTGCGACGCCTGTGGGACCAGATCAACGAACAGATCAAAACCATCTCCGCGCCGAGCGTGATCTACGAAGACCTCGGCCTCGCGTTACGGACCCTGCGCGATCTGGTCAATCCGAAGATAGAAAAGATCCGCATCGATTCCCGGGAAACCTTCCAGAAAACCACACAGTTCGTCGCTGAACTCATGCCGGAAATCGCCGATCGCCTGGAGCACTATCCGGGCGAGCGGCCGATTTTCGATCTGTACGGCGTTGAAGACGAAATCCAGAAAGCCCTCGAGCGCAAGGTGCCGCTGAAATCCGGCGGCTATCTGGTGGTCGATCCGGCGGAAGCCATGACCACCATCGACGTCAATACCGGGGCGTTCGTCGGCCATCGTAATCTCGAAGAAACCATTTTCAAGACCAACCTCGAAGCGGCGACCGCGATTGCCCGGCAACTGCGCCTGCGCAATCTGGGCGGGATCATCATCATCGATTTCATCGACATGGAAGATGAAGAGCACCAGCGTCAGGTATTGCGTACGCTGGAAAAGCAGCTGGAGCGCGACCACGCCAAGACCAACATCATCGGCATCACCGAGCTGGGCCTTGTGCAGATGACTCGCAAGCGCACCCGCGAAAGCCTCGAGCAAGTGCTCTGCGAGCCGTGCAGCAGTTGTCAGGGCCGGGGCAAACTGAAAACCGCGGAAACCATCTGTTACGAGATCTTCCGCGAGATCCTGCGCGAAGCGCGTGCCTATCAGGCCGAGGGCTATCGGGTGCTGGCCAACCAGAAAGTGGTTGATCGCCTGCTCGACGAAGAATCCGGTAACGTCGCCGAGCTTGAAGGGTTCATTGGCCGCACCATACGCTTCCAGGTGGAAACCATGTATTCCCAGGAACAATATGACGTGGTGCTGCTCTGAACCCCTGCATCACCCTTAATCCAACGCGGCTGGCCTCAGCTTTTCGCAGTATTTTTGCCATGGGAGCCACCTGACATGGAGCGTCTGACACGCATTCTGGCCGCACTCACCCGTTGGGGGCTGGGCCTGTGCGCGTTGGTTCTGGTGTTGATGGCGTTGTATGTCAGTCTCGGCCGCGAACTGACCCCCCTTGTGGCCGAATACCGTACCGATATCGAAGACAAGGCCAGCGCTGCCCTCGGCATGCCGTTGCAGATCGGTGAGCTGGAGGGCAACTGGAGCGGTTTTGCGCCGATCCTGCTGGCGCATGACGTGATGGTCGGCAGCGGCGCCAATGCGCTGCGTCTGGACCGGGTCCGCGCGGTGCCGGATCTGTGGGCCAGTCTGCTCGCCCGCGAAGTACGCATCGCGCATCTTGAATTCAATGGCCTGAAGATCAGCCTCAAGGAAGGCGAAGACGGCCAGTGGTCGCTGGAAGGCCTGCCGGTGCACAACGATCAGCCGTTCGATGCCGCGCAACTGTTCCAGCGTTCGCAGATGATTCAGCAGCTGTCGATACTCGACAGTCAAGTCACCCTGCAACCGCTCGATCACCCGCCGATGACCCTGACCTATGTCGGGTTCAATCTGAAGACCGGCGCCAGTCGCCAGCGTCTCGATGCGCGCCTGACCTTGCCGGACGGCCAGCCTGTGGCGCTGAACCTGCGTGCGCGGCTGCGGCCCGATCAATGGCAGAACAGCACGGTCGACGGTTACGCCAGTCTGCCGCAGAGTGACTGGTCGAAGTGGCTGCCCGAGCGCCTGACCCAACAATGGAATTTTTCCGAGATCAAGGCCGGAGGCGAGCTCTGGGTGAACTGGGCCGAGGGCACCCTGCAAAGCGCGGCGTTGCGCCTGAATGCCCCGCAAATCACCGGCGCCTACGCCGAGCGCAAGCCGATCCAGATCAACAATCTGGCGCTCAACGCCTACTACCGCAACAGCGCCGAGGGCGCGAGCGTGATCCTCGATTCGCTGGCGATGAGCTTCGGCGAAACCCGTTGGGAATCGCGCGTGCAGGTGCAGCAGACCCGCGCGACCGACAAGGTCGAAGAGCTCTGGCATTTGCAGGCCGATCGCCTCGACCTGACGCCGCTCACCCCGTTGCTGAACGCGCTGGGGCCGTTGCCGCAGGGTTTCGCCACGGTCGTCGAGCGGCTCAAGGTGACTGGCGGCTTGCGCAATGTTCTGCTGGACTTCCGCCCGAACGCCACCGACGGCACCAAATTCGGCTTTGCTGCCAATCTGGATAACGTCGGTTTCGATGCCTATCACGGCGCACCGGCGGCGCGAAATGTCAGCGGCAGCCTGAGCGGCAATCTCGACGGCGGCGAGTTGCGTCTGGACAGCAAGGACTTTGTCCTGCATCTGGACCCGATCTTCACCAAGCCCTGGCAATACCTGCAAGCCAACGCGCGGTTGACCTGGAAACTCGACAAGGACGGTTTCACCCTGATTGCGCCGTACCTGAAGGTGCTGGGCGAGGAGGGCAAGATCGCCGGTGACTTCCTGATTCGCCTGCACTTCGACCACAGCCAGGAAGACTACATGGACCTGCGTGTCGGCCTGGTCGAGGGCGACGGTCGTTACACCGCTAAATATCTGCCGGCAGTGCTCAGCCCGGCGCTCGACGAATGGTTGCGCACGGCGATTCTCAAAGGCGCGGTCGATCAGGGCTTTTTCCAGTATCAGGGCTCGCTGAGCAAGAATGCCGGGGAAGCCGATCGCAGCATCAGTCTGTTTTTCAAGGTGCACGATGCCGAACTGGCCTTTCAGCCGGGCTGGCCACATGTGAGCAAGGTCAGTGGCGATGTGTTCATCGAGGACAGCGGCGTGCGGATCTGGGCCGACAAAGGCCAGTTGCTGGACACTCAGGTCAGCGATGTCTTCGTCAATATTCCCCATGTGCCGGCGGGGCAA
This sequence comes from Pseudomonas sp. 15C, assembly GCF_055484735.1. Classification (NCBI taxonomy): domain Bacteria; kingdom Pseudomonadati; phylum Pseudomonadota; class Gammaproteobacteria; order Pseudomonadales; family Pseudomonadaceae; genus Pseudomonas; species Pseudomonas sp. 15C. The sequence continues at coordinate 27,178 of NZ_JBUDGD010000029.1, forward strand.
AACACCCACCTGTTGCTCGATGGCGCATTTGCCGGTGGTCTGGGCGACGGGCTGAAAATCCTGCAGGAAGCGCCGATCGGCACGGCCGACACGTTTGCCGGTTGGGAAGGCGCGGGTAACCTTACCGGCAAGCTCAAACTCGACGTGCCGCTGGCCAAGGGCGAGCAACCGAAGATCCTTGTCGACTTCAAGACCGCCAACGCCCGCCTGAAACTGGCCGAGCCGAAACTGGAGCTGACGCAACTCAAAGGCGATTTCCGCTTCGACAGCGCCAAAGGCCTGAGCGGGCAGAACATCGCTGCGCGGGCGTTCGACAAACCCGTCACCGCGCAGATATTCGCCGATGGCAGCCCCGGCAAGCTCAAGACCCGGGTCGCTGCGACGGGGCAGGTCGAAGTCAGGAAACTCACTGACTGGCTGGGCGTGACCCAGCCGTTGCCAGTGTCCGGGACGATTCCCTATCAGTTGCAGTTGAATCTGGACGGCGTCGACAGTCAGTTGATGGTCAGCTCGAATCTCAAAGGCGTGGCGGTGGATCTGCCGGCGCCGTTCGGCATGGCGGCGGATGTCGGGCGCGACACTGTATTTCGCATGACCTTGCAGGGGCAGGAGCGTCGTTATTGGGTCAATTACGATCAACTGGCCAACTTCACCTTTGCAGCGCCGCCGAGCAATTTTGCCGAGGGCCGTGGCGAGTTGTTCCTCGGTGCCGGCGAAGCCGTGCTGCCGGGCGCCAAAGGCTTGCGCGTTCGTGGCGTGCTGTCGGAACTCGACGTCGCGCCCTGGCAGGATCTGGTCAACCGGTACGCCGGGCAGGATCCGGGCGGCAGCGCCAAGCAATTGCTCAACAGCGCTGACTTCAAGGTCGGCAAGCTCACGGCAATGGGCACAACTCTGGATCAGGCATCGGTTCAGCTCAATCGCAAGTCTGCGGCATGGAATCTGGCCCTCGACAGTCAGCAGGCCAAAGGCACGGCGAGCCTGCCGGACGCCAAAGGCGTGCCGATCGCGGTCAATCTGCAATACGTGAAACTGCCGGCGCCGGACCCGGCGGTACAGGCTGACGAAAATGCGCCTGATCCACTGGCTTCGGTCGATCCGACGAAAATTCCGGCGCTGGATATCACTCTCAACCAGCTGTTCCTCGGCCCCGATCTGGTCGGTGGCTGGTCGCTGAAAATTCGCCCGACCGCCAAGGGCATCGCCCTGAACAATCTCGACATGGGCCTCAAGGGCATTCTGTTGCAAGGCAACGGTGGCTGGGAAGGCGCGCCGGGTTCGACCAGCAGTTGGTACAAGGGGCGTATCGGCGGCAAGAATCTCGCCGACGTGCTAAAGGGCTGGGGTTTTGCGCCGAGCGTGACCAGCGAAGAGTTCCACATGGACGTCGACGGCCGCTGGCCGGGTTCGCCGGCCTGGCTGGCGACCAAGCGTTTCTCCGGGACGCTGGATGCCTCGCTGAACAAGGGCCAGTTTGTCGAAGTCGAAGGCGGCGCACAGGCCCTGCGGGTGTTCGGTCTGCTCAACTTCAATTCGATCGGCCGCCGTCTGCGCCTGGACTTTTCCGACCTGTTCGGCAAAGGCTTGAGTTATGACCGGGTCAAAGGCCTGCTGGTGGCAAACAATGGCGTATATGTGACGCGTGAGCCGATTCGCCTGACCGGCCCGTCGAGCAACCTCGAACTGGACGGTACCCTCGATCTGGTTGACGACAAGGTCGATGCGAAATTGCTGGTGACCTTGCCGGTGACCAACAACCTGCCAATTGCCGCGTTGATCGTCGGCGCACCGGCAGTCGGCGGTGCTTTGTTCCTGATCGACAAACTGATCGGCGACCGTGTAGCGCGCTTCGCCAGTGTCAAATACACGGTCAAAGGCCCATGGAAAGAGCCGAAAATCACTTTCGACAAGCCTTTTTGAACGGCCCGGCCTTGAAGCGATGGAGTAGCATGGCCAAATACCTCGTTGGGAGTTCGCCATGTCTTTAGCGGTGATTCAAATGGTCAGCCAGAGTGACGTGCTGGCCAATCTGGCTCAGGCCCGGCGCCTGCTCGAACAGGCCGCGGCCGGCGGCGCGAAGCTGGCGGTGCTGCCGGAGAACTTCGCGGCGATGGGCCGTCGCGATGTCGCTGATATCGGTCGCGCCGAAGCGCTGGGCGAAGGGCCGATCCTGCCATGGTTGAAACAGACCGCCCGCGACCTCACCTTATGGATAGTGGCCGGCACGTTGCCGTTGCCGCCGGCGAATCAGCCGACGGCCAGGGCGCATGCCTGCTCGCTGCTGATCAATGATCAGGGCGAAATCGTTGCCCGCTACGACAAGCTGCACCTGTTTGATGTGGATGTCGCCGACAATCGCGGACGTTACCGCGAATCCGATGACTATGCTTATGGCGGCAATATAGTGGTGGCCGACACGCCGGTAGGACGGCTTGGTCTGACGGTATGTTACGACTTGCGTTTCCCCGAGCTGTACAGCGAATTGCGTGCGGCCGGTGCCGAACTGATCAGCGCACCGTCGGCGTTCACTGCGGTGACCGGTGCGGCGCATTGGGAAGTGTTGATTCGCGCGCGGGCCATCGAGACGCAGTGTTATCTGTTGGCTGCGGCGCAGGGTGGGACTCACCCGGGGCCGCGAGAAACCTTCGGCCATGCAGCGATCGTTGACCCATGGGGACGTGTGCTGGCCAGCCAGGATCAAGGCGAAGCGGTGTTGTTGGCCGAACGCGACATTAATGAACAAGCGTCCATCCGGGCGCGCATGCCGGTGACGAATCATCGGCGGTTTTTCTCGCAGGGCGCTCAGCGGCCTGCTTCAGAACACGAATTTAAGGCGTAAACCCATGAGCGAGTTGTTGTCCTCAGTCAGTGATCACCTGTTGGCGCCCGGCGGCGTGACGATCGAGAGCCTGCAAGGCGTGCTTGGCGATCTGGCCGGCCCCGGCATCGATGCCGCCGATCTGTATTTCCAGGGCCAGATTTCCGAGTCCTGGGCGCTGGAAGACGGCATCGTCAAGGAAGGCAGCTTCAACCTCGACCAGGGGGTCGGCGTACGTGCGCAGTCCGGTGAGAAAACCGGTTTCGCCTACAGCAACGCGATCACCCTCGAAGCCCTTGGCGCCGCTGCCCGTGCGGCGCGCTCGATCTCCCGCGCCGGGCAGAACGGCACGGTGCAGGCGTTCAGCACTCAGGATGTCGCGCAACTGTACGCTCCGGACAATCCGCTGGAAGTGCTCAGTCGCGCCGAGAAGGTCGAGCTGCTCAAGCGTATCGACGTGGCTACGCGCGCGCTCGATCCGCGTATCCAGCAGGTCAGCGTGAGCATGGCGGGGGTCTGGGAGCGGATTCTGGTGGCGTCCACTGACGGTGGCCTGGCCGCTGATGTGCGGCCGCTGGTGCGCTTCAACGTCAGCGTCATCGTTGAGCAGAATGGCCGTCGCGAGCGCGGCGGGCATGGTGGTGGCGGGCGTACCGACTACCGCTATTTCCTCGCCGAAGACCGCGCCATGGGCTACGCCCGTGAGGCGCTGCGTCAGGCGCTGGTCAATCTGGAAGCGATTCCGGCACCGGCCGGCACCCTGCCGGTGGTGCTGGGTTCAGGCTGGTCCGGCGTGCTGCTGCACGAGGCGGTCGGTCATGGCCTGGAAGGCGATTTCAACCGCAAGGGCAGTTCGGCCTACAGTGGGCGCATGGGCGAAATGGTTGCGTCGAAGCTGTGCACCATCGTCGACGACGGTACTTTGAGTGGCCGCCGCGGATCGCTGAGTGTCGACGACGAAGGCACACCGACCGAGTGCACCACGCTGATCGAGAACGGCGTGCTCAAGGGTTACATGCAGGACAAGCTCAACGCGCGTCTGATGGGCGTGGCCCGCACCGGTAACGGTCGTCGCGAGTCCTACGCGCATCTGCCGATGCCACGCATGACCAACACTTACATGCTCGGCGGCGAAAGCGATCCGGCGGAAATCATTGCCTCGGTGAAAAAAGGCATCTATTGCGCCAATCTCGGTGGCGGTCAGGTTGACATCACCAGCGGCAAGTTCGTGTTCTCCACCAGCGAGGCGTACCTGATCGAGGACGGCAAGATCACTGCGCCGGTCAAAGGCGCGACGTTGATCGGCAACGGTCCCGAGGCGATGAGCCGGGTGTCGATGGTCGGTAATGATCTGGCGCTGGACAGCGGTGTCGGCACGTGCGGCAAGGATGGGCAATCGGTGCCGGTAGGTGTTGGCCAGCCGACGCTGAAAATCGATGCGATCACCGTGGGTGGCACGGGCGCATAAGAAGTGATGGAGCCTCGGGTGGCGCGCAGGGCGGCCACCCGGTGGCGAAGATCAGCGCAGGCCGCGTTGAGTTTCGTCCAGCTCACGGATGTACTTGAAGATCTTGCGGCTGGAAGCAGGAGGTTTGTTTTGCGCAACCTCGTGCTGAGCCTGACGGATCAGGGAACGCAATTGCTGGCGATCGGCGTCCGGGTACTCGACGACGAATTTCTCCAGCACGGCGTCATCGCCGCCGATCAGGCGGTCGCGCCAGCGTTCGAGATTGTGGAAACGCTCGTTGTACTGGCGGGTCGAGGCATCGAGTTGATCGAGCAAGGTCAGAATCGCGTCAGTGTCCTGATCGCGCATCAGCTTGCCGATGAACTGCAGGTGCCGTTTACGCGCGATGTTCGCGGTGTGCTTGGGCGCATCGGCCAGCGCCCGGCGCAGGGCGTCGGTCAATGGCAGTTTTGCGATCAAGTCAGGCTTGAGTGTGGTCAGGCGCTCGCCGAGGTCAACCAGAGCATGCAGCTCGCGTTTGACCTGAGATTTGCTTTTTTCTCCCGTATCGAGGGAGTCGTCGTAAGAATCAACCATGGTGGCAGTCCGCAAAGAAACGCCGCCATGATAACCAGTCGGGGGCCGCTTGTCCGGCCCGGTCGCTCGATGGCCCCAGCCGAAAGCAGAATTTGAGTGGAGATGAGCATGAGTGCAGTTCAAAGCGTCGGCCCGCAGGCATTGCCGGCACTGCAGGAACAGGTCGAGCAGATCATCGCCGAAGCCAAGCGTCAGGGCGCCAGTGCCTGCGAAGTGGCGGTGTCGCTGGAACAGGGTTTGTCGACGTCGGTGCGCCAGCGCGAAGTCGAAACGGTCGAGTTCAACCGTGATCAGGGCTTTGGCATCACCTTGTACGTCGGCCAGCGCAAGGGCTCGGCCAGCACCTCGGCGACCGGCCCGGACGCCATTCGCGAGACTGTCGCCGCCGCGCTGGCCATCGCCAGACACACCTCCGAAGACGAAGCCTCGGGCCTTGCCGATGCGGCGCTGATGGCCAGGGAGCAGCACGATTTCGATCTGTTCCATGAGTGGGATATCACTCCGGAGCAGGCGATCGAGAAGGCCTTGCTGTGTGAAGCGGCAGCATTCGATGCCGACGCGCGCATCAAGAACGCCGACGGCACCACCCTCAGCACCCATCAGGGCTGCCGCGTGTACGGCAACAGCCACGGCTTCATCGGCGGTTACGCTTCGACCCGGCATAGCCTGAGTTGCGTGATGATTGCCGAGGCTGACGGGCAGATGCAGCGTGATTACTGGTATGACGTCAATCGTCAGGGCACGCTGCTGGCCGATCCGGTGAGCATCGGCCAAAAAGCCGCACAACGGGCGGCGAGCCGTCTTGGCGCGCGTCCGGTGCCGACTTGCGAGGTTCCGGTGCTGTTTTCCGCCGAGCTGGCGGGTGGTCTGTTCGGCAGCTTTCTCTCGGCGGTGTCAGGCGGCAGTCTGTATCGCAAATCTTCGTTCCTCGAAGGCACGCTGGGCCAGAAGCTGTTCCCGGAGTGGATGACCATCGATGAGCGTCCGCATCTGATGCGCGCCATGGGCAGCGCTTCGTATGACGGTGACGGTCTGGCGACGTACGCCAAACCGTTCGTCGAGAACGGCGAATTGGTCTCCTACATTCTCGGTACTTATTCCGGCCGTAAACTCGGTATGCCGAGCACCGCCAACGCGGGTGGCGTGCACAACCTGTTCGTCACCCATGGCGATGAAAACCAGGCGGCGCTGTTGAAGCGCATGGGCCGTGGACTACTGGTCACCGAGCTGATGGGCCATGGTCTGAACATGGTCACCGGCGACTATTCGCGCGGTGCGGCAGGTTTCTGGGTCGAGAACGGCGAGATTCAGTTCGCCGTGCAGGAAGTGACCATCGCCGGCAACATGCGCGACATGTTCAAGCAGATCGTTGCCGTCGGTAATGATCTGGAGCTGCGCAGCAACATCCGCACCGGTTCGGTGTTGATCGAACGGATGACCGTCGCGGGTAGCTAAACCCCGGTCCGCTAAGCGAAAAGGCGCGTCATCCGCACTGGATGACGCGCCTTTTTTATTGCTCTCGCCACAGACCCGTTGTGGGAGCGAGCATCTCCATAGCTGACACGCTTGTGTTGCGTCTTATTATCATTTAATAATCAATCCCATCTGGTCGTTGGAAGAGCTACTCAACCCTTGCAAGCTCACCGCCGGCGGCGTGTAAACCCCGCAACCGCTTTGGAGGCTCACCATGGAGCACTGGAAACGCACGATCGAACGGGCCAATCGCTGCTTCATGCTCGGCGAATTGATCGACGCCCGTGAGGCTTACCTGCAAGCGCTGGCCCTGGCGCAAGTGTTGTTCGAGCGCTGGGCGGACGCCGACGAAGCGGTGGCGGCTTGCGTCATCTCCCACCACAACCTCGCGGATCTGCACCTGCGTCTGAATCAGCCCGAGGAGAGCGCCGAATATATGTGCGCCATCCATCAGCGGCTGCTGCAGACCATGCAGGACGAACGGCTGCGCCCGGCCCTGCGGGAAGCAGCATTGCGTCAAAGCAGCAAGACCTACGTCGAGCTGCTGAATTTCATCAGCGAGCACGGCGAATACCCGCGCACCCAACGCCTGCTGCACCCGGATACCGGCAATGCACGCCGCGCGCCTGCTTCACACCACTATGGAGTCCACTGAAATGGCTTTTACCTTGCCTGTCTTGCCTTATGCCTACGATGCCCTGGAACCGCATATCGATGCGCAGACCATGGAAATCCACTACACCAAGCATCACCAGACGTACATCAACAACCTCAACGCTGCCGTAGAAGGTACGGAATATGCCGAGTGGCCGGTGGAGAAACTGGTCGCCAGCGTCCAGCAACTCCCGGAAAAACTGCGGGCGGCGGTGATCAACCAGGGCGGCGGTCACGCCAACCACTCGCTGTTCTGGGAAGTCATGGTGCCAGGCGGTGGCGGCAAACCGGATGGCGCGCTGGCCAAGGCTATCGATGAGCAATTGGGTGGGCTCGACAGTTTCAAGGAAGCGTTCACCAAAGCGGCGCTGACCCGTTTCGGGAGTGGCTGGGCCTGGCTCAGCGTCACCCCGGAGAAGAAACTGATCGTCGAAAGCAGCGGCAATCAGGACAGCCCGCTGATGAACGGCAACACGCCGATTCTCGGTCTCGATGTCTGGGAGCACGCCTACTACCTGCGCTACCAGAACCGCCGCCCGGAATACATCAATGCATTTTACAACGTGATCAATTGGCCCGAAGTCGCGGCGCGCTATCAGGCCGCACTGGTTTAAGCCTTCTATAAAAAACATCCAGGGCAGATTATGGGCACGGAGACACTGGCGACTGGCAGTGGGCGAATGTTTCGTTACGCAGTGGGATCGCTGTTGCTGTTGGCGGGCATGACCTTGCTGGTCGCTCACGGGCTGCAATGGCTGAATCTGGAACCGCGCCTGCTGCGTGCATTGCAGGGCGGTGCTCTGTGCGCGCTCGGCACGGCGCTTGGCGCGGTGCCGGTGCTGGTCATCCGGCGGATGCCGCAGGCGCTCAGCGACACCTTGCTGGGGTTTGGCTCCGGGGTGATGCTGGCGGCAACCGCGTTTTCGCTGATCGTGCCGGGCATCGCGGCCGCCGAAGGTCTCGGTCTGACCCCTTGGGGCGCCAGTGGCCTGATCTGCTTCGGCATCCTGCTCGGCGCGTTTGGCCTGTATCTGGTCGATCGCAAGGTTTCCGGCGCTTCTCCTGAAATGCTCGTTGGCACCCTCGAGCGCCCGGTGATCCCGCCGCGGATCTGGCTGTTCGTTTTTGCCATCATTGCTCACAACATTCCGGAAGGCATGGCCGTCGGCGTGTCCGCCGGCGGCGGCATGCCGGATGCCGACAGCCTGGCCATGGGCATCGCTTTGCAGGATGTGCCGGAAGGTCTGGTGATCGCACTGGTATTGGTCGGGGCGGGGATGTCACGGGTGAGGGCGTTTCTGATCGGCGCGGCGTCAGGTCTCGTCGAACCGGTGTTTGCACTGCTTTGCGCGTGGCTGGTCAGCCTCGCGCAGATGTTGCTGCCATTGGGGCTGGCGCTGGCGGCCGGGGCGATGTTGCTGGTGGTGACCCACGAAGTGATCCCGGAGTCGCGACGCCATGGTCATGACAAACTCGCGAGTCTGGGTTTGCTGATCGGGTTTTGTCTGATGATGGTGATGGATACCGCGTTGGGTTGAGTTGTCGCGACGAGGAATGCTCCGTCGCAAAAGGCTTATTCACCCTCATCGAAGTAGTTGTTGATCAGCGCCACCAAGGCGTCCATGGCTTCCTCGGCTTGTTCGCCTTCGGTGCTCAAATGAATTTTGGTGCCCTTGCCTGCCGCGAGCATCATCATCGCCATGATGCTTTTACCATCGACCGTGGTCTCGGGTGTACGGCCTACTCTGATCGTAGTCTCCGGAAACTTGCCCGCCACGCCGACAAACTTGGCAGACGCTCGGGCATGCAAACCGAGTTTGTTGATGATTTCGATTTCACGAGCAGGCATCGCGGTGTGGATCCTTTAGGTGAGGTCGCGGTGGCGGACCTGGACGTTTTTCAAGGTTTTCTGCAGGGCCTGACCCAGACGTTCGGTCAGGTAGACGGAGCGGTGATGCCCGCCGGTACAGCCAATGGCAACGGTCACATAGGCGCGATTACTGGCAGCAAAGCGCGGCAGCCACTTGTGCAGGTAGGCGTAGATGTCCTGGTACATTTCCTCGACATCCGGCTGTTGCGCCAGATACTCGGCAACCGGTGCGTCGAGACCGGACTGCTCGCGCAACTCCGGCTTCCAGTACGGATTGGGCAGGCAGCGAACGTCGAAGACCAGATCCGCATCCACCGGCATGCCGCGCTTGAAACCGAATGATTCGACCAGAAACGCCGTACCCGGCTCAGGCTGATTCAGCAGGCGCAACTTCAAAGTGTCGCGCAGCTGGTACAGGTTGAGATGGGTGGTGTTGATCTTCAAGTCAGCCAGGTCGGCGATCGGGCCGAGCAGGGCGGTTTCATCGTGAATCGCCTCGGCCAGTGAACGATTGGCGTTGCTCAACGGATGGCGACGGCGCGTCTCGGAAAAACGCTTGAGCAGGGTCTCTTCGTCGGCGTCCAGGTACAGCACATCGCACTGGATATGCTTGGCACGCACCACTTCGAGCAATTCGGGGAAACGCGACAGATGACTCGGCAGATTGCGTGCATCGATCGACACCGCGACGAGCGGCTGCGCCAGTTCGGTGTGGATCAGCGCACGTTCGGCCAGTTCCGGCAGCAAACCGGCCGGGAGGTTGTCGATGCAGTAGTAGCCGTTGTCCTCAAGGACATTCAGCGCGGTACTCTTGCCCGAGCCCGAGCGGCCACTGACGATGATCAAGCGCATGATTAATGCCCGTTCTGCTCGTCCAGTACAACCTGGTACAAGGCTTCGTTGCTCGGTGCGCTGCGCAGTCTTTCACGCACTTCCTTGCGATCGAGCATGCTGGCGATCTGGCGCAGCAGTTCCAGGTGTGCATCGGTAGCAGCTTCCGGGACCAGCAGCACGAACAGCAGGTCTACCGGGGCGCCATCGATCGCGTCGAAATCGATCGGGGCTTCAAGGTGCATCAGCGCACTGATCGGGGCGTCGCAACCCTTGAGGCGGCAGTGGGGGATGGCGATGCCGTTGCCAAAACCGGTGGAACCGAGTTTTTCACGGGCGACCAACGCCTCGAAGACATCCTGCATCGCCAGATCCGGCACTTCGCGGTGGATCAGGTTGGCAATCTGTTCGAGGGCTTTTTTCTTGCTGCCGCCCGGCGCGTTCACTTGGGAACGGCCGGGGGTCAGGATGGTTTCAAGTCGGATCATGGATGAGGGTGTTAACGACCGGTCGCGCCCTGGAGGAGGCTCTGGGTCTTTTCCTTATGCTTTTTGAGTTGGCGATCCAGCTTGTCGGTCAGCAGGTCAATGGCGGCATACATGTCGTCGTGCTCGGCATTGGCGACTACTTCTCCGCCGGGAATATGCAACGTGGCTTCGATTTTCTGCTTGAGCTTCTCGACATTCAATATGACTTGCACGTTGGTGATCTTGTCGAAATGCCGCTCCAGCCGGTCGAGTTTCTCGCCGATGTAGGTGCGCAGAGGTTCGGTCACTTCCAGTTGGTGTCCACTGATGTTGACTTGCATACAGCTTCTCCTTCGTTGCCAGTGCATAAAGCGGCAGGCCGAAAAGCCTGCCACTGGAACGCTGTAACGTGGCTTACATCAACCGCTTGCGTTCGCTCGAAGGCGCGATTCCGAGGGATTCGCGGTACTTGGCGACGGTGCGGCGAGCCACCTGAATGCCTTGTGCCTCCAGTAAACCAGCGATCTTGCTGTCACTCAACGGCTTTTTCTGATTTTCCGCGGCAACCAGTTTCTTGATGATCGCGCGGATCGCCGTGGACGAGCATTCGCCGCCTTCGGAGGTACTCACGTGGCTGGAGAAAAAGTATTTCAGCTCATAAATACCGCGCGGGGTATGCATGAATTTTTGTGTGGTCACTCGGGAAATCGTCGATTCGTGCATGCCCACCGCCTCGGCGATGTCATGCAGGACCAGCGGTTTCATGGCTTCGTCGCCGTACTCCAGGAAGCCGCGCTGATGCTCGACGATCTGCGTGGCGACTTTCATCAGCGTTTCGTTGCGGCTCTGCAGGCTTTTGATGAACCAGCGAGCTTCCTGAAGCTGATTGCGCATGAAGGTGTTGTCGGCGCTGGTGTCGGCGCGTTTTACGAAACCGGCGTACTGAGCGTTGACGCGTAGACGCGGTACCGATTCCTGGTTCAGCTCGACCAGCCAGCGCTCGTTGTCCTTGCGCACGATGACGTCAGGTATGACGTATTCGGCTTCGGTGGACTCGATCTGCGAACCCGGTCGCGGATTGAGGCTCTGCACCAGTTCGATGACCTGGCGCAGCTCGTCTTCCTTGAGTTTCATGCGCCGCATCAGCTGACTGTAGTCGCGGCCGCCAAGCAGGTCGATATAGTCGCTGACCAGGCGTTTGGCCTCTGCCAGCCATGGCGTTTTTGCCGACAACTGGCGCAGTTGCAACAGCAGGCATTCGCTGAGGTTGCGTGCGCCGATGCCCGCGGGCTCGAACTGCTGGATGCGGTGCAGGACGGCTTCGATTTCGTCCAGTTCAATGTCCAGTTCCGGGTCGAAGGCGTCGAGGATTTCTTCGAGGGTTTCGTCCAGGTAGCCCTGATTGTTGATGCAATCGATCAGGGTCACGGCGATCAGGCGATCGGTGTCGGACATCGGTGCGAGGTTCAACTGCCAGAGCAAATGGCTCTGCAGGCTTTCGCCGACGGAAGTGCGGGTGGTGAAATCCCACTCGTCATCATCGCTGCTCGGCAGACTGCTGGCGCTGGTCTGGTAAACATCCTCCCAGGCCGTGTCTACCGGAAGCTCGTTGGGGATGCGCTCGCTCCATTCGCCATCGTCGAGATTGTCTACCGTCGGCGCGGCTTCCTGGTAAGAAGGTTCCTGAATGTCGGTGTTGGGCTTTTGCTCGACGTTGTCGGCCAGCGGATCGGAATTGTCGAAGTCGTCGCCTTCTTCCTGGCGTTCGAGCATCGGGTTGGATTCCAGAGCCTCCTGGATTTCCTGTTGCAGATCCAGGGTCGACAATTGGAGCAGGCGGATGGCCTGTTGCAGCTGCGGTGTCATCGTCAGCTGCTGGCCCATTCTCAAGACTAGCGATGGTTTCATGGCAGGGGCTTAACACCTTATTCGCCGGCGCTATGCGCCATCCACTACAGGGCGCCGAAGCGCCAAACTTAAGCAAATTATATGCCTGAAACTGAAGTGTTTGCCTAGAGCGCTGTAACAATTAAGCGCTATAAAAAACGGCTTGATCGATACAGCACCCGCGCAGCTTGTCGAACAGCTCGCGCTTACAGGCGGAACTCGTGACCCAGATACACTTCCTTCACCAGATCGTTGGCCAGGATAGTCTCGGCGTCACCTTCGGCGATCAATTGACCGTCGTTGACAATGTATGCGGTTTCGCAGATATCCAGCGTCTCGCGCACGTTGTGGTCGGTGATCAGCACACCGATGCCTTTGGCTTTGAGATGGTGAATGATCTGCTTGATGTCGCCAACCGAGATCGGGTCGACACCGGCGAACGGCTCGTCGAGCAGGATGAATTTCGGTGCGGTGGCCAGGGCGCGGGCGATTTCCACCCGGCGGCGCTCACCACCCGACAGGCTCATGCCGAGGTTGTCGCGAATGTGGCTGATGTGGAATTCCTGCAGCAGGCTCTCCAGCTCTTTGCGGCGACCGGCCTTGTCGAGTTCCTGACGGGTCTCGAGGATGGCCATGATGTTGTCGGCCACCGACAGTTTGCGGAAGATCGACGCTTCTTGCGGCAGATAGCCGATGCCGGCTTTGGCGCGGCCGTGCATTGGCTGGTGGCTGACGTCCAGATCGTCGATCAGCACGCGACCCTGATCGGCCTGCACCAGACCGACGATCATGTAGAAGCAGGTCGTCTTGCCGGCGCCGTTCGGGCCGAGCAGGCCGACGATCTGGCCGCTGTCGATCGACAGACTGACGTCCCGCACGACCTGGCGGCTTTTGTAGGCCTTGGCCAGGTGCTGAGCTTTCAGAGTTGCCATTACTGGGTTTTCTCGTCGGTTTTCTTCTTCGGCTGGATCACCATGTCGATGCGCGGACGCGCCTCGGTGACCTTGCTGCCGGTAGCGCGACCGGCGCTGGCGAGTTTCTTCACGGTGTCATAGACGATTTTCTCGCCTTGCGTCGTGTTGTTGTCCTTGTCGACCACTTTGGCTTTGTCGATCAGGACGACGCGATTCTGCGCGGCGTGGTACTGGATCGTCACGCCCCAGCCTTGTACAGGCTTGGTGTCGCCGGCGGTCTGCAGCTGTTCGAAGTAGGCCAGGTTGCCGACCGAAGTCACCACATCGATGTCACCGGCCTGAGTGCGGGTGATGGTCACCGTGTTGCCTTTAACGATCATCGAGCCCTGAGTGATGATCACATCACCTTTGTAGGTCGCGATGCCGTTCTTGTCGTCCAGTTGGGCGTCGTCGGCCTGAATGCGGATAGGTTGCTGCTGATCGTTCGGCAGAGCCCAGGCGCTCACGCTTCCCAGTGCTGCGCCCAGACTGAGCAAAATAGGGAGGGTTTTAACGAGCCTCATACTGTCCTCTTACGTTCGATTGCAGGTGTATCCTGCTGTCCTTCAGGTACGCTTTCATTCCGACGCCAGTCGACACACCGCCAGCGCCCTCGATTCTAACGGGTTGCGCGGTCTGCGCATATTCCTGCTGCGGGAACACGGTCATGCGGGTGCTGGTGATCAGGGTGTCGCGTTTCTTTTCGTCGGTGCGCTTCACGCGCACAGAGTCGATCAGTTCCACTTCGGTGCCGCCGGAATTCACTTCGCCGCGCTCACTGGTCACGTGCCACGGAAAGTCCGTGCCGCGATACATGTTCAGGTCGGGTTTGGTCACCAGCGTGATGTCGGTGGCCTTGACGTGTTCGGCCTTGTCCGAGGTCATCTCGTATTGCACCTTGCCGTCGGGCAGGTACTGAATGGTATGCGTATTGGTCGCGTACCAGTCGATCGGATTCTCGGCGGTCGAGACCGGCGGCTTGTCGAGAAAGCGTTCCGGGCTGATGTTCCAGTAGCCGACCGCGGCGAAAATCGCCGCGATGCAGCCGAACAGCAGGAGGGTGCGAAATTTTTTACTGAACATGGCTTGGCTCACAGGTACGCGGCATTGGCCGCATCGAGGCGGCCCTGGGCGCGCAGGATCAATTCGCAGAATTCGCGGGCGGCACCTTCGCCGCCACGGGCGCGGGTCACGCCGTGGGCGTGTTCGCGGACGAAGTCAGCGGCGTTGGCCACGGCCATGCCCAGACCGACGCGGCGGATCACCGGCAGGTCAGGCAGGTCGTCACCGAGGTAGGCAACCTGTTCATAGCTTAGGCCCAGTTGCTCAAGCAGACCGTCGAGCACCACCAGTTTGTCTTCGCGGCCCTGAAACAGGTGCGGGATGCCGAGGTTTTTCGCTCGACGCTCAACCACCGGAGTCTTGCGACCGCTGATGATGGCAGTTTCTACGCCGGCGTTCATCAGCATCTTGATGCCCTGGCCGTCGAGGGTGTTGAAAGTCTTGAATTCGCTGCCGTCTTCCAGGAAGTACAGGCGCCCGTCGGTGAGGACGCCGTCGACATCGAAAACCGCCAGTTTGATTGCTTTGCCGCGTTGCAGCAGTTCGTTGCTCATTACATGACTCCTGCGCGCAGCAGATCGGAGAGGTTGAAGGCGCCGACCGGGCGGTCCTCCTCATCGACGACCACCAGTGCGTTGATTCGATGGTCTTCCATGATTTTCAGGGCTTCGGCAGCCAGCATTTCCGGGCGCGCGGTTTTGCCGTGCGCGGTCATGACCTGGTCGATGGTGGCGCTGCGAATGTCGATGGCGCGATCCAGGGTGCGGCGCAAATCGCCGTCAGTAAAGATGCCGGCGAGTTTGCCGTCGGCTTCCAGAATGACGGTCATGCCCAGACCCTTGCGGGTCATTTCCATCAGCGCGTCCTTGAGCAGCGTGCCGCGTTGCACCTGAGGCAGCTCCTGGCCGGCGTGCATGACGTTTTCGACTTTCAGCAGCAAGCGACGGCCGAGGGCGCCGCCCGGATGAGAAAAGGCGAAATCTTCGGCGGTGAAGCCGCGGGCTTCCAGCAGCGCCACGGCGAGGGCATCGCCCATGACCAGTGCCGCGGTGGTCGAAGAGGTCGGTGCCAGGTTCAGCGGGCAAGCTTCATGCTCGACGTGCACGTTGAGATTGACCTCGGCTGCCTTGGCCAATGGCGATTGCGGGTTGCCGGTGACGCTGATCAGCTGGATGCCCAGGCGTTTGATCAACGGCAGCAGGGTGACGATTTCGTTGGTCGATCCGGAGTTCGAAAGGGCCAGAATCACGTCATCGCGGGTGATCATGCCCATGTCGCCGTGACTGGCTTCGGCCGGGTGGACAAAAAAAGCCGGGGTGCCGGTGCTGGCCAGGGTCGCGGCGATCTTGTTGCCAACGTGCCCGGACTTGCCCATGCCGACCACGACTACACGGCCTTTACTGGCCAGAATCATCTCGCAAGCGCGTACGAAATCGGCGTCGATATGGGGCAGCAAGCCTTGTACGGCTTCCATTTCGAGGCGGATGGTGCGTTGTGCCGATTGAATCAGGTCGCTGGATTGGCTCATGTCAGAAATCGTATAGCCCGATGAAAAGGCGGCGATTATAGCGGTTATGTTGCAAAGCCTCACGCAAGTTCGTCGTGCTTTGTCATTCCTCGTTACCAAAAGCCGGAAAAAGCCGCTGCAGACCTGTCACATCGCTGAATACGGGCTGGCACAAGCCTTGGGCGCGCGGCCGTTGCAGTGATATAGTTCGCCGCCAGTTCGGCCTGCCCGGGATGTATGTACTTTTTAACCAAAGACAGGCGTCCGAGTGAGAGGCTGCATCGCAAGGAGTTTAGATGAGTGCCGATAACGCCTACGCGGTCGAGCTGAAGGGAGTCTCCTTCAAGCGCGGTGCGCGCAGCATTTTCAATAACGTCGATATCCGCATCCCGCGCGGCAAGGTCACCGGCATCATGGGGCCTTCCGGGTGTGGCAAGACCACGCTGCTGCGGTTGATGGGCGCCCAGTTGCGCCCCGCCAGCGGCGAAGTCTGGGTCAACGGCCAGAACCTGCCGACGCTGTCGCGCAGTGATCTGTTCGATGCGCGAAAGCACATGGGCGTGCTGTTTCAGAGCGGCGCGCTGTTCACCGATCTCGATGTGTTCGAGAACGTGGCTTTCCCCCTGCGCGTGCATACCGAATTGCCGGAAGAGATGATCCGCGACATCGTCCTGCTGAAATTGCAGGCGGTCGGTCTGCGCGGAGCCATCGAGCTGATGCCGGACGAGCTGTCGGGCGGCATGAAGCGTCGCGTCGCGCTGGCCCGGGCGATTGCCCTGGATCCGCAGATCCTCATGTACGACGAACCGTTCGTCGGCCAGGACCCGATTGCCATGGGCGTGCTGGTCCGCCTGATCCGTCTGCTCAACGATGCGCTGGGCATCACCAGTATCGTGGTGTCGCACGATCTGGCCGAGACCGCGAGCATCGCCGACTACCTTTATATAGTCGGTGACGGCCAGGTCTTGGGGCAGGGGACTCCGGACGAGTTGATGAACACGGACGAACCACGGATCCGGCAGTTCATGACCGGCGATCCCGATGGCCCGGTGCCGTACCATTTTCCAGCGACGGATTACCGCGCAGATCTTCTGGGGAAGCGCTGATGCGCAGAATTTCATTGATAGAGCGCGTGCGCCGATTCGGCGAAACGGCGATCGACGCCGTTGCGGTGTTCGGGCGCGCCACGCTTTTCCTGTTTCATGCCCTGCTGGGACGCGGCGGCATCAGCGGCGGTTTCAGCCTGCTGGTCAAACAACTGCATTCAGTCGGCGTCATGTCGCTGGTGATCATCGTCGTTTCGGGGATTTTCATCGGCATGGTCCTGGCGTTGCAGGGCTTCAGCATCCTGTCGAGCTACGGTTCGGAGCAGGCAGTCGGGCAGATGGTTGCCTTGACCCTGTTGCGTGAACTGGGCCCGGTGGTGACTGCACTGTTGTTCGCCGGGCGTGCCGGTTCGGCATTGACCGCCGAGATCGGCAACATGAAGTCGACCGAGCAACTGTCGAGCCTGGAAATGATCGGCGTCGACCCGCTCAAGTACATCATTGCCCCGCGGCTGTGGGCCGGTTTCATTTCCCTGCCGGTGCTGGCGATGATTTTCAGCGTGGTGGGCATCTGGGGCGGTTCGTGGGTGGCCGTCGACTGGCTGGGTGTGTATGAAGGCTCGTATTGGGCGAACATGCAGAACAGCGTGACCTTCACCAGTGATGTGCTCAACGGCATCATCAAAAGCATCGTTTTCGCCTTTGTCGTCACCTGGATCGCCGTATTCCAAGGCTATGACTGTGAGCCCACTTCCGAGGGGATCAGTCGTGCCACCACCAAGACCGTAGTGTTTGCCTCGCTGGCAGTGCTGGGTCTGGACTTTATTCTGACCGCTTTGATGTTTGGAGATTTCTGATGCAAAACCGCACCCTGGAAATCGGTGTCGGCCTGTTCCTGCTGGCAGGGATCCTGGCTTTGCTGCTGCTCGCCTTGCGGGTCAGTGGCCTGTCTCCGACTTCGTCCACCGACACTTACAAACTTTATGCGTATTTCGACAATATCGCCGGTTTGACGGTCAGAGCCAAAGTGACCATGGCCGGTGTGACCATCGGCAAGGTCACGGCCATCGATCTGGATCGCGACAGCTTCACCGGTCGGGTCACGCTGCAAGTGGACAAGAAGGTCGACAACCTGCCTGTCGATTCCACAGCGTCTATCCTTACCGCGGGTCTGCTGGGCGAGAAATACATCGGTATCAGCGTCGGCGGCGAAGACACCCAGTTGAAGGATGGCGGAACCATCCACGACACGCAGTCGTCTCTGGTACTGGAAGACCTGATCGGTAAATTCCTGCTCAATACCGTTAGCAAAGACGCCAAATGAGGAGCTTTTGAATGATCTCTACCTTGCGACGTGGCCTGTTGGTGTTGCTCGCGGCACTGCCACTGCTGGCTAACGCGGCACCTGGGCAGTCCGCACACGATCTGATTCAGGACACCACCAACCGGATGCTTGCCGACCTGCAGGCCAACAAAGAGAAGTACAAGCAGGATCCGCAGGATTTCTATGCGGCGCTGAACAACATTGTCGGCCCGGTGGTGGATGCCGAGGGCATCTCCAAGAGCATCATGACCGTCAAGTATTCGCGCAAGGCTACGCCTGCGCAGATGCAGCGCTTTCAGGAAAACTTCAAGCGCGGCCTGTTCCAGTTCTATGGCAACGCTCTGCTGGAATACAACAACCAGGGCATCACTGTTGACCCGGCCAAAGACGAATCGGGCGACCGCACCAGCGTCAACATGACCGTCAAGGGCAGCAATGGCGCGATCTATCCAGTGCAGTACACGCTTGAGAAGATCGGCGGCGAGTGGAAACTGCGCAACGTGATCATCAACGGCATCAACATCGGCAAGCTGTTCCGTGATCAGTTCGCTGACGCGATGCAGCGCAATGGCAACGATCTGGACAAGACCATCGATGGTTGGGCCGGTGAAGTGGCCAAGGCCAAGCAGGAAACCGACAAAGCTGCTGCGAAGCCAGCGCAATGAGTGAGGCGGCAGTGCGTATGAGTGATGTCGATGAGCTTCTGCTCAGTGGCGTGCTGGACTATCGCACCGGGCCGGACCTGAGAAGGGAAGGCCAGGCGCTGATCAAGTCGAGCAAGGCAAGCTCGTTGGTCATCGATTGCTCGGCGGTGAAGAAGTCCAGCAGCGTCGGTCTGTCGTTGCTGCTGTGCTTCATGCGCGATGCGCAGGCGGCCGGCAAGGCCGTCAGCATCCGCGCCATGCCGGAAGACATGCGCGAAATTGCCGAGGTCAGCGAATTGACCGAGCTGTTCGCGGCACACTGATTCCGCATCGGCAACAAAAGCCCCCCGTCAGAGTCCTGCATTGCGGGGTTCGCAGTCGCGGGGCTTTTTTGTATGATGTCCGACCCGTGCGCACAGGGCGCCGATTGAGGTTGAGCATGCAGGCCGTAGAAGTGAAAAACTTCCTTGAAGGGAAGCTGCCAGGAATTCAGGTAGAAGTTGAAGGCGAAGGCTGCAACTTCCAGCTGAACGTGATTAGCGATGAACTGGCGGCGTTGAGCCCGGTCAAGCGTCAGCAAAGCATCTATGCCCATTTGAACCCATGGATCGCCGATGGCAGCATCCACGCGGTCACCATGAAATTTTTCAGCCGCGCGGCCTGGGCCGAGCGCACCTGAGCCCTAGGGCGTCGAGATACTAATGGATAAATTGATTATTACCGGTGGCGCGCGTCTTGATGGCGAGATCCGCATTTCCGGCGCGAAGAACTCCGCTCTGCCAATCCTGGCCGCCACCCTGCTGTGCGATGGCCCGGTGACCGTTGGCAACCTGCCGCACCTGCACGACATCACCACCATGATCGAGCTGTTCGGTCGCATGGGCATCGAGCCTGTGATCGACGAAAAACTCAGCGTCGAAATCGACCCGCGCACCATCAAGACCCTGATCGCCCCGTACGAGCTGGTGAAAACCATGCGTGCGTCGATTCTGGTACTGGGCCCGATGGTTGCCCGTTTTGGTGAGGCCGAAGTTGCCCTGCCTGGCGGTTGCGCCATCGGTTCGCGTCCGGTCGACCTGCACATCCGTGGCCTCGAAGCCATGGGCGCGGTGATCGACGTCGAAGGCGGCTACATCAAGGCCAAGGCGCCTGAAGGTGGCCTGCGCGGTGCGCACTTCTTCTTCGACACCGTCAGCGTGACCGGTACCGAGAACATCATGATGGCCGCTGCTCTGGCCAAGGGCCGTAGCGTGCTGCAGAACGCCGCCCGCGAACCTGAAGTGGTCGACCTGGCGAACTTCCTCAACGCCATGGGCGCGAAGGTCTCCGGTGCCGGCACCGACACCATCACCATCGATGGCGTCGAGCGTCTGGGTTCGGCTTTCTACAAGGTCATGCCTGACCGTATCGAAACCGGCACCTACCTGGTCGCCGCTGCCGTCACCGGTGGCCGCGTCAAGGTCAAGGACACCGATCCGACCATTCTTGAAGCGGTGCTGGAAAAACTCCGTGAAGCCGGCGCAGAAATCACCTGCGGTGAAGACTGGATCGAGCTGAACATGCACGGCAAGCGTCCGAAAGCGGTCAACGTGCGCACCGCGCCGTACCCGGCTTTCCCGACCGACATGCAGGCACAGTTCATCTCGCTCAACGCCATTGCCGAAGGCACCGGTGCGGTGATCGAGACGATCTTCGAAAACCGTTTCATGCATGTGTACGAATTGCACCGCATGGGCGCCAAAATCCAGGTTGAAGGCAACACCGCCATCGTGACCGGTACCGAAAAACTCAAGGGCGCGCCAGTGATGGCGACCGACCTGCGTGCTTCGGCCAGTCTGGTGATCTCGGCGCTGGTTGCCGAAGGCGACACACTGATCGACCGCATCTACCACATCGACCGTGGTTACGAGTGCATCGAAGAAAAACTGCAGATGCTGGGCGCCAAGATCCGTCGCGTTCCGGGCTGATTGCCGCATCGGGACACACGGACGTGTCCACTGAATTCGTTTCGAGTCGAGGGTGTGCGCACCCTCGATGTGTGTCCGGCGCCGATTGCGACCGGGCATGAGTACCTTGATAAGGACTGACGTTTCCCATGTTGACCATCGCACTGTCCAAGGGCCGCATCCTTGACGACACCCTGCCGCTTCTCGCTGAAGCGGGCATCGTGCCGACCGAGAATCCGGACAAGAGCCGCAAGCTGATTATCCCCACGACCCAGGACGACGTGCGTCTGCTGATCGTGCGGGCCACCGACGTGCCGACCTATGTCGAGCATGGCGCGGCCGACCTCGGCGTCGCAGGTAAAGACGTGTTGATGGAATACACCGGCCAGGGCCTGTACGAACCGCTGGATCTGCAGATTGCCCAATGCAAACTGATGACCGCCGGCAAGATCGGCGCCGCCGAGCCCAAGGGCCGTCTGCGCGTGGCGACCAAGTTCGTCAATGTCGCCAAGCGTTATTACGCCGAGCAGGGCCGTCAGGTCGACATCATCAAGCTGTACGGCTCGATGGAGCTGGCGCCGCTGATCGGTCTTGCCGACAAGATCATCGACGTGGTCGATACCGGCAACACCTTGCGCGCCAATGGCCTGGAACCCCAGGAACTGATCGCCACGATCAGCTCGCGTCTGGTCGTCAACAAGGCTTCGATGAAAATGCAACACGCCCGAATCCAGGCGTTGATCGACACCCTGCGCAACGCAGTGGAATCGCGACACCGCGGCTGATCTACCTGCGCGGCCCGAGGCCGCGCCGTCTATCCGCCTCATAGCCAGAATTCTCAGGTGCCCAAGCGGATCGAATGATAGTTTCGGGCGCCTGAGTTTTTGCCAATTCCTATGAGGCTCTCGCTATGACCGCACCGACTGCAATTCGCCGACTCAACGCTGCTGACCCGGATTTCGCGCGCCATCTGGATCATCTGCTGAGCTGGGAAAGTGTGTCTGACGACTCGGTCAATCAGCGCGTGCTGGACATCATCAAGGCCGTGCGCGAGCGCGGTGACGCAGCGCTGGTCGAGTTCACCCAGAAGTTCGATGGCCTTGAGGTCGCTTCGATGGCTGACCTGATCCTGCCGCGCGAGCGCCTGGAACTGGCCCTGACCCGCATCACCGTGGCGCAGCGCGAAGCGTTGGAAAAGGCCGCTGCACGGGTGCGCAGCTACCACGAAAAACAGAAGCAGGATTCCTGGAGCTACACCGAGGCCGACGGCACTGTGCTGGGCCAGAAGGTTACGCCGCTGGATCGCGCCGGCCTTTATGTGCCGGGCGGCAAGGCCTCGTACCCGTCGTCGGTGCTGATGAACGCGATTCCGGCGAAAGTCGCTGGCGTCACCGAAGTGGTGATGGTCGTGCCGACGCCGCGCGGTGAAATCAATGAACTGGTGCTGGCCGCCGCGTGCATCGCCGGCGTCGACCGTGTGTTCACCATCGGCGGCGCACAAGCCGTTGCCGCTCTGGCGTATGGCACCGAAAGCGTGCCGCAAGTCGACAAGGTGGTGGGGCCGGGCAACATTTATGTCGCCACCGCCAAACGCCACGTATTTGGTCAGGTCGGCATCGACATGATCGCCGGGCCTTCGGAAATCCTCGTGGTCTGCGACGGCCAGACCGACCCGGACTGGATCGCCATGGACCTGTTCTCCCAGGCCGAGCACGACGAAGACGCGCAAGCGATCCTGGTCAGCCCGGACGCCGAGTTCCTCGACAAGGTCGCCGCCAGCATCGATAAACTGCTGCCGACCATGGACCGCGCGACCATCATCGAGACCTCGATCAATGGCCGCGGGGCGCTGATTCAGGTCAACGACATGGCCCAGGCCATCGAAGTCGCCAACCGCATCGCCCCGGAACACCTGGAGTTGTCGGTTGCTGACCCGCAAGCCTGGCTGCCGCAGATCCGCCACGCCGGCGCGATTTTCATGGGCCGTCACACCTCCGAAGCGCTGGGTGACTACTGCGCCGGTCCGAACCACGTGTTGCCGACCTCCGGCACCGCGCGGTTCTCGTCGCCGCTGGGCGTGTATGACTTCCAGAAGCGCTCATCGATCATCTTCTGCTCCGAAGCCGGCGCCTCTGAGCTGGGCAAAACCGCCTCGGTGCTGGCCCGTGGCGAATCGCTCAGCGCCCACGCGCGCAGCGCCGAATACCGCATCAAAGACCAGGACTTTCTGAAAGGGCAGGGGGAATGAGCATGAGTAGATTCTGGAGCCCGTTCGTCAAGGACCTGGTGCCGTATGTGCCGGGCGAACAGCCGAAGCTGACCCGACTGGTCAAGCTCAACACCAACGAAAACCCGTACGGCCCGTCGCCAAAAGCCCTGGCGGCGATGCAGGCTGAACTCAATGACAACCTGCGCCTGTACCCGGACCCGAACAGCGATCTGCTGAAAAATGCCGTGGCCGGTTACTACGGCGTACAAAGCAATCAGGTGTTCCTCGGCAACGGTTCGGACGAAGTGCTGGCGCACATCTTCCACGGTCTGTTCCAGCATGAGCAACCGTTGTTGTTTCCGGACATCAGCTACAGCTTCTATCCGGTCTATTGCGGTCTGTACGGCATCCAGTTCGACGCAGTGCCGCTGGACGCGCAGTTCCAGATCAACCCGGGCGACTACGCCAGGCCGAACGGCGGGATCATTTTCCCCAACCCGAACGCGCCGACTGGTTGCCTGCTGGCACTGGAGGCGGTCGAGCAAATCCTCAAGGCCAGCCCGGATTCGGTGGTGGTGGTTGATGAGGCGTACATCGACTTCGGCGGTGAGACAGCGATCAGTCTGGTGGATCGCTATCCAAACCTGCTCGTCACGCAAACCCTGTCCAAGTCGCGTTCGCTGGCCGGTCTGCGCGTCGGGCTGGCGGTCGGGCATCCCGATCTGATCGAGGCGCTGGAGCGGATCAAGAACAGCTTCAACTCCTATCCGCTGGATCGTCTGGCGAATGTCGGCGCGGCGGCGGCGTTTGAAGATCGCGAGTATTTCGACAAGACCTGTCGGCTGGTCATCGAGCACCGCGACTGGGTGGTTGCGCAGTTGCAGGCCAAGGGCTTTGAAGTGCTGCCATCAGCGGCAAACTTCATCTTCGCCCGGCACCCGCAGCACGACGCGGCGGGGCTGGCGGCCAAGCTGCGTGAGCAGGGCGTGATCGTGCGGCACTTCAAGCAGGAGCGGATTGCGCAGTTCCTGCGGATCTCGATTGGGACGCCGGAGCAGAATCAGGCGTTGATCGAAGGCCTCGGCGACCTCTAAAAGCAAGAGCCCCTCACCCTAGCCCTCTCCCAGTGGGAGAGGGGACTGATTGGGGGATGCTGTTGAATTGCACCGTGCCTGATCTGGCTTTACCGAATCCATAATCGACTCGGTTTTTCAGGTCGATGTATGACGCCAGACACCTCGGTCGGCTCCCTCTCCCTCGGGGAGAGGGCTGGGGTGAGGGTGTGGTGTTATTCGTGATGCGGTTCGCCAAGAAATGTCAGCGAACTGAATAACCCGCGGCTGTTCACATCCGCGCTGTCCGTCACCGGCACCTCAACCTGCGCCGCAATCACATTCAACCCTTCATTCCTCACCAGCACCTGCGCGCGGCCGTCCTTGTCGGTCTCGGTGCTCAGCGTGTTCGGCGCGCTGCGATAGTCGCCAACCAACTTGACCCCGGCCGCCGGTTTGCCATCGAGCAATACCCGCACCGGCAGTGAATTACCCGGCCCGACGGTCAGCGGATCCACTTCCGGCAGGATCAACAGTTTGATCTGGTCGAGCTTCGGCAGCTTCGCGCCGGGCTGGTAAATCGCCAGGCTGTACTTGAACGTCTCAGTCGCTTCGATTGCGCCCGGTACTTTGCTGCGTCCTTGGTTGACCCACTTCTTGTCCGCAGTTTGCGACCACATGCCATTGTTCAAGGCGACGACCATCACCGCCGGCGACTTCAACGGTTTCAAGCGGGCGTGGTCCGCCAGGCGCTCGACGCTGACCGGAATCATCTTGCCGCCCGCGTCATAGGCCCAGGCACCGCTGATCTTTTGCGCTTTGAAAGCATTGTCTTCGGCGCCGTGACCGTAGACCACTTCGATGTTGCCGCGCCGTTCTTCTGTCCACAGACCATGGGCCGAAACGTGCCCGGCGAACAGGGCTGCGATCAGTACGAGGGTTTTGCCGTGTTGCATGGTGACGTCCTTTTACAGGTTGAGTGTCAGGCTGACGGTGAAGTTGCGCGGCTCGCCGGGGTTGACCCAGTAGTTGCTGTAGGAGCGCTCGTAATACTTTTCGTCGAAGAGGTTGTTCAGGTTCAGGCCGACCGTGACGTTGTCGCTGGCCTTGTAATGGGCCAGCAGGTCGACGGTGTGATAGGCCGGCAATTCGAAGTCGCTGCCGGATTCGCCCGAGCGGTCGCCGACATACGTGAACGCTGCGCCAAGGTCCGAGCCGCGCAGATGGCCATCCTGAAATTCATACACGCCGAGCAGGCTGCCACTGCGTTTGGCGACGCCGAGGATGCGGCTACCGGTGGGAATCGTCGCGTCGCCCTTGGTCACTTCGGCATCGATGTAGGCGAACGCGCCGATGACCCGCACCGCATCGGTCACCTGCCCGGTCACCTGCCAGTCGAAGCCCTGACTGCGCGCTTTGCCCATGGCGCGACTGGTGTCGGTGGCCGGGTCGAGCGCGAGAACGTTTTCCTTGTCGATGTGAAAGAAGGCGAGGGTGCTGCTCAGGCGGTCGTCGAACAATTCGTTCTTGATACCGATCTCGTAGCCGACGCCTTCTTCCGTGTCGAATGATTTGCCGGCGGCGTCAAGGCCGTTGTTCGGTTTGAACGAGGTCGAGGCGTTGGCGAACAGGCCGGTGTTCGGCGTCAGTTGATAGAGCAGGCCCGCGCGTCGGGTGAGGGCGTCGTGACGCTGGCTGCTGGTCGCGTTGCGGCTGTGGTCGTCGATGTGCTGATCGAAATGTTCGAAGCGCGCGCCGATCATTCCGCGCAGCTTGTCGGTGAAAATGATCTGGTCCTGCACATTCAGTGCATGGCTTTCGACGTGTTCGAAGAAGTCAGTGCCCGAGCGGGCGCCGTTGGGTTTTGGCTGGCCGTAGACCGGGTTATAGATGTCGATGGCGTAGGGGCCGCCAGCGAGGGTGGTGACGCGTTCGTTCTTGCGGAAGTTTTCATACTCGGTACCGATCAGCAATTCGTGTTGCCAGGGACCGAGGTCGAACAGGCCGCGCAATTCCAGTTGGGTGATGCTGTCGTGCCAGTGGGTGTCGCGCTCGCGATAGCGGCGGTTGACGGTGTGGCCGTCGGCGTTCAGCGCCCGTTGTTCCGAGGCGTCGCCCCAGAGTTCGCCTTCCTTGTAATGACTGGCCAGGCGCAGTTTCCAGTTGTCGTTCAGGTGATGCTCAAGGGTCGCCTGCAGCAGATTGTTGTGGTTGTCGATGTTGCCGTCGTTAGGTTCTCCGAGGAAAGTCGAGCGCGAGACACCGCTCCATTTGTTGTTCGGCGCGACGATGCCGCGATCGAAGGTCGAGCTGTGCCGGACGATCTCGCTCTCTACGAGCAGCGAGGTGTCCGGGCTCAATTGCCAACTGATCGAGGGCGCAACAAACACGCGCTTGCTGTCGACGTGGTCGCGGAAGCTTTGGTTGTCTTCGACCGCGAGGTTGATTCGCGACAGTACATCGCCCTGCGCATCGAGTGGGGTGTTGACGTCCAGCGCGGTGCGATAGCGATCCCAGCTACCGGCGCTGGTCTGCAGGGTGGTAAACGCTTCGGGCTGCGGCTTTTTCGTAACGATGTTCACCGTGCCGCCCGGATCGCCCCGGCCATACAGGCTGGCGGCGGGGCCTTTGAGCACTTCGATACGCTCGATATTGGCGGCGTCCGGTGTGCTCGGGTAGCCGCGATTGGCGCTGAAGCCGTCCTTGTAGAACTCCGACGTGGTGAAGCCGCGCACGCTGTATTCGTAGAGCGTCAGGCCGCCAAAGTTGTTCTGCTTCGACACGCCGCCGGCAAAATCCAGCGCCCGCTCGACGCTGCTGCTGCCCAGATCCTTGAGCACACTGGCCGGTACGACGCTGATGGCTTGCGGGATATCGCGGATCGCGCTGTCGGTTTTGGTTGCGCTGGAGGAGCGGGTAGCGCGGTAGCCTTTGACGGGGCCGGTAGGCGATTCAAAGTCGGAAACGACGCTGATCGCTTCCAGCTCAAGGGACTGCGGTTCATCGGCGAAAGCGGGATCGCAGAGCAAGCCAAGGGTCAGGCCGAGCAGCGAGGCCTTTTTGCGAGACGGCATGTTATATTGTTCCAATTGCTAGAATTGAAACAATATAACATGCCTTTTGAGAATGTCTGTTATTCGCGCCATTGGCGCGAATAAAGTTCTATTCTTCTTTTTCTTTCACCGGAGCCGGTGGCGGACGCAGGCCGATTTCAGCGGTGAGCTTCAACTCTTTGCCGTTGCGCATCACCTGAATCGTGACCTTGTCAGTCGGCTTGATCCGCGCCACCTGATTCATCGAGCGGCGGCCATCACCGGCCGGCTCGCCATCGATACTCAGAATCACATCGCCCAGTTGCAGGCCTGCTTTCTGCGCTGGACCGTCACGGAAAATCCCCGCTACCACAATGCCCGGGCGCCCGGACAAACCAAACGATTCGGCCAGTTCCTGAGTCAGCGGCTGCACTTCGATGCCCAGCCAGCCACGAATGACCTGGCCGTGCTCGATGATCGACTTCATCACTTCCATCGCCAGCTTCACCGGGATCGCAAAACCGATGCCCTGCGAGCCGCCGGATTTGGAAAAGATCGCGGTGTTGATGCCAGTGAGGTTGCCGTTGGCATCCACCAGTGCGCCGCCGGAATTGCCCGGATTGATCGCCGCATCGGTCTGGATGAAGTCTTCGTAGTTGTTCAGGCCCAACTGGTTACGCCCGGTGGCGCTGATGATGCCCATGGTCACGGTCTGGCCGACGCCGAACGGGTTGCCGATGGCCAGCGCGACGTCACCGATGCGGATGTTGTCGGAGCGGCCGACGGTGATCGCCGGCAGGTTTTTCAGGTCGATCTTCAATACCGCGAGATCGGTTTCCGGGTCGCTGCCGATCACGCGAGCGAGGGTTTCGCGGCCGTCCTTGAGCGCCACGACAATCTGGTCGGCGCCGCTGGTGACGTGGTTGTTGGTCAGGATGTAGCCTTCCGGGCTCATGATCACCCCGGAACCGAGGCTCGATTCCATGCGTTTCTGTTTCGGCGAGTTGTCACCGAAGAAGCGCCGGAACTGCGGATCCTCGAACAGCGGATGCGCCGGTTTGTTGATGACCTTGGTGGTGTACAGATTGACCACCGACGGTGCGGCAATGGAAACCGCATTGGCGTAGGACACCGGCCCCTGCTGCACGCTGGTGGTCTGCGGCGCCTGTTGCAGGTTGACGTCGAGGCTCGGCAGCCCGACCCACTCGGGGTAACGCTGAATAATCAGCAGAGCGATAAGCACACCGGCCAGCAGCGGCCAGCCAAAAAAACGCAGCGCCTTGAGCATTAAGCACGTCCTGGAAAAGTTGCAGGCGGGGTCAGACCGCCCATAATGTCGCGCATTATACGAGGCCGCGCGTGCCTCTGAACGGGATATTTAGGAGTCTTTCATGGCCGTTGCCCTCAGCACCCTCGTCGAAGAAGCCGACCGTTACCTGGCCAGTGCGAAAATCGCCGATTATTGCCCTAACGGTTTGCAGGTCGAAGGTCGTCCGCAAGTGATGCGCATCGTCAGCGGCGTCACCGCCAGCCAGGCGTTGCTCGATGCCGCCGTCGAGGCCGAGGCGGATCTGATCCTGGTGCATCATGGTTATTTCTGGAAGGGCGAAAACCCCTGCGTCACCGGGATGAAACAACGTCGATTGAAAACCCTGCTCAAGCACGACATCAGTTTGCTCGCCTATCACTTGCCGCTGGATCTGCACCCGGACGTCGGCAACAACGTGCAATTGGCGCGTCAGCTCGACATCACCGTCGAGGGGCCGCTGGACCCGAGCAATCCGAAAGTCGTCGGTCTGGTCGGTTCGCTGAATGAACCGATGACGGCGCGGGATTTCGCCCGCAGGGTTCAAGAGGTGATGGGCCGTGAGCCGCTGTTGATCGAAGGCAGCGGGATGATTCGCCGGGTCGGCTGGTGCACCGGTGGCGGCCAGGGTTACATCGATCAGGGCGTTGCCGCGGGTGTCGATCTGTTCATCAGCGGTGAGGCCTCCGAACAGACTTTTCACAGTGCCCGCGAAAACGACATCAGCTTCATCGCCGCCGGCCACCACGCCACCGAACGTTACGGTGTGCAGGCGCTGGGCGATTATCTGGCGAAACGTTTCGCCCTCGAACACATCTTCATCGATTGCCCCAACCCGATCTGACACACCGCGTTTCCCCTGTAGGAGTGAGCCTGCTCGCGATAGCGTTGTCATATCCGACATAGCGGCGACTGACTCACCGCTATCGCGAGCAGGCTCACTCCTACAGGGGTTCATCGGCCGAACTGGCAGGCATATTCATATGCCCTTTCGTTCTAGTAGGCGTCCTGATTAGAAGAGGTCGCTGTGCTAGGATTCCCCGCTCGAACACGGCCCGCTGGCCGTTCATAAGAAAGCTTTCGTGAGTAGCCATGGTCGACAAACTGACGCATCTGAAACAGCTGGAGGCGGAAAGCATCCACATCATCCGCGAGGTGGCCGCCGAGTTCGACAACCCGGTGATGCTGTACTCCATCGGTAAAGACTCCGCCGTGATGCTGCACCTGGCACGCAAGGCGTTCTTCCCGGGCAAACTGCCGTTTCCGGTGATGCACGTCGACACCCGCTGGAAATTCCAGGAAATGTACAAGTTCCGCGACAAGATGGTCGAAGAACTGGGCCTGGACCTCATCACCCATATCAACCCCGATGGCGTGGCGCAGAACATCAACCCGTTCACCCACGGCAGCGCCAAGCACACCGACATCATGAAAACCGAAGGTCTGAAACAGGCCCTCGACAAGCATGGCTTCGACGCAGCATTCGGCGGCGCGCGTCGTGATGAAGAGAAATCCCGCGCCAAAGAACGCGTCTACTCGTTCCGCGACAGCAAGCACCGCTGGGACCCGAAAAACCAGCGCCCGGAACTGTGGAACGTCTACAACGGCAAGGTCAACAAGGGCGAATCCATTCGTGTGTTCCCGTTGTCGAACTGGACCGAACTGGACATCTGGCAGTACATCTACCTCGAAGGCATTCCGATCGTGCCGCTGTACTTCGCCGCCGAGCGCGAAGTGATCGAGAAGAACGGCACACTGATCATGATCGACGACGAGCGCATCCTCGAGCACCTGTCCGATGAGGACAAGGCGCGCATCGTCAAAAAGAAAGTGCGGTTCCGCACCCTTGGCTGCTACCCGTTGACGGGCGCCGTGGAGTCCGAGGCCGAAAGCCTCACGGACATCATTCAGGAAATGCTCCTGACGCGAACTTCCGAGCGCCAGGGCCGGGTCATCGACCACGATGGCGCAGGCTCGATGGAAGACAAAAAACGTCAAGGCTATTTCTAAGGGGCTGTCATGTCGCACGTATCTGATTTGATCAGCGAGGACATCCTCGCCTACCTGGGCCAGCACGAACGTAAAGAGCTGCTGCGCTTTTTGACCTGCGGTAACGTCGATGACGGCAAGAGCACCCTGATCGGGCGCCTGCTGCACGACTCGAAAATGATCTACGAGGATCACCTCGAAGCGATTACCCGCGACTCGAAGAAAGTCGGTACCACCGGTGACGACATTGACCTTGCGCTGCTGGTCGACGGTTTGCAGGCCGAGCGTGAGCAGGGCATCACCATTGATGTCGCGTATCGCTATTTCTCGACTGCCAAACGCAAATTCATCATCGCCGATACCCCCGGCCATGAGCAGTACACCCGCAACATGGCCACCGGTGCGTCCACCTGTGACCTGGCGATCATTCTGGTCGACGCGCGTTACGGCGTGCAGACCCAGACCCGTCGCCACAGCTTCATTGCATCGCTGCTGGGCATCAAACACATCGTCGTCGCCATCAACAAGATGGACTTGAAGGACTTCGACGAGGGTGTGTTCGAGTCGATCAAGGCTGATTACCTGAAGTTCGCCGAAGGCTTGAAGATGAAGCCGACCAGCATGCACTTCGTGCCGATGTCGGCCCTCAAGGGCGACAACGTGGTGAACAAGTCCGAGCGCTCGCCGTGGTACACCGGTCAGTCGCTGATGGAAATCCTCGAGACCGTGGAAGTCGCGGGCGATCGCAATTTCAGCGATCTGCGTTTCCCGGTGCAGTACGTCAACCGGCCGAACCTGAACTTCCGTGGTTTCGCCGGCACGCTGGCCAGCGGCATCGTGCACAAGGGCGACGAAGTCGTCGTGTTGCCGTCGGGCAAGAGCAGCCGGGTCAAATCCATTGTCACCTTCGAAGGTGAGCTGGAGCATGCCGGTCCTGGTCAAGCGGTGACGCTGACCATGGAAGACGAAATCGACATTTCCCGTGGCGACCTGCTGGTGCATGCCGACAACGTGCCGCCGGTCACCGACAGCTTCGAAGCGATGCTGGTGTGGATGGCTGAAGAGCCGATGCTGCCGGGCAAGAAGTACGACATCAAACGCGCCACCAGTTACGTGCCGGGCTCGATCGCCAGCATCGTCAACAAGGTCGACGTGAACACTCTGGAAGAAGGCCCGGCGAGCGCGTTGCAGCTCAACGAAATCGGCAAGGTGAAGATTGCGCTCGACGCGCCGATCGCCCTCGACGGTTACGACAGCAACCGCACCACCGGCGCGTTCATCGTCATTGACCGGTTGACCAATGGCACCGTCGGCGCCGGCATGATCGTCGCCCAACCAGTTGCGCACGGCACCGCCACGCACCACGGCAAACTGGCCCACGTTGCTACTGAAGAACGTGCTCAGCGCTTCGGCCAGCAACCGGCTACGGTGTTGTTCAGCGGCCTGTCGGGCGCGGGCAAGAGCACCCTGGCGTATGCGGTCGAGCGCAAGCTGTTCGACATGGGGCGCGCGGTATTTGTGCTGGACGGGCAGAACCTGCGGCATGACCTTAATAAAGGTCTGCCACAGGACCGTGCCGGCCGTACCGAGAACTGGCGGCGTGCCGCGCATGTGGCGCGTCAGTTCAACGAAGCGGGCTTGCTGACCCTGGCTGCGTTCGTTGCGCCGAGTGCCGAAGGCCGCGAGCAGGCCAGGGAACTGATCGGCAAGGATCGTTTGTTGACGGTCTATGTGCAGGCTTCGCCAACTGTTTGCGCTGAGCGTGACCCGCAAGGTCTGTACGCTGCTGGCGGTGACAACATCCCGGGCGAATCCTTCCCGTACGACGTGCCGTTGAATGCCGATCTGGTGATCGACACGCAGTCGCTGAGTCTGGAAGACAGCGTCAAGCAAGTGCTGGAGCTGCTGCGTAAACGCGGCGCGATCTAAGCAAAAAACAGCGGCGAGCTTTTAGCTTCGAGCTGCAAGAAAAAGCCCGCCGATGAGCAGTCATCGGCGGGCTTTTTTATTCGGGTCAACCCGGTCGATTGTAGGAGTGAGCCTGCTCGCGATAGCGGTGCGTCAATCAACATCGATGGTGGCTGATCCACCGCTATCGCGAGCAGGCTCACTCCTGCAGGGGGTTAGCGGCGGTCGGGATATTCGCGGTGCAGTTGCTCCAGCAACGCATCCTTGTCCAGCCACAGCTGATTGATCCAGCCCTGAAACTGCAAACGATACTCGCCGTCCTGGTCGTAGTTCTTGCCGATGAAGGCCGGTGGAATTTTCAGCTCTTCAAAGTGCACCACCACATCGCGCACATTGCCGCTGAGCAAGTCCCAGAACCCCGGGCGTCCGGCCGGGTAGTGGATGGTCACGTTGACGATCGATTCCAGTTGCTCGCCCATCGCGTCCAGCACAAAGGCGATCCCGCCGGCCTTCGGCTTGAGCAGGTATTTGAACGGTGATTGCTGCTGCGCATGCTTGCCTTCGGTGAAACGCGTGCCTTCGACGAAGTTGAAAATGCCCACCGGGTTATTGCGGAATTTCGCGCAGGTCTTGCGCGTGGTTTCCAGGTCTTTGCCTTTTTTCTCCGGGTGCTTGGCCAGGTAGGCTTTGGAGTAGCGTTTCATGAACGGAAAGCCCAGCGCCCACCACGCCAGACCGATCACCGGGACCCAGATCAGCTCTTGCTTGAGGAAGAATTTCAGTGGCTGAATCCGCCGGTTGAGCACGTATTGCAGTACCAGAATATCGACCCAGCTCTGGTGATTGCTGGTGATCAGATACGAATGCTGATAGTCCAGACCTTGCAGACCGCTGATGTGCCAGCGAGTGCGCCGGACCAGGTTCATCCAGCCCTTGTTGTTGCTGATCCATGCCTCGTGAGTGTGGCTCATCAGCCAGCCGGCGATGCGTTGCGTCAAGGCAAACGGCAACGCCTTGACCAGCGCCACGCAGAACAGGAACGAGCACAGCAAAATCGTATTGAGCGCCAACAGCAGCGAGGCGATTACGCCACGCAGCGGTGCAGGGAGAAAGTCCAGCATTTACACATCCATAGGTCGGTTGGCGGCTTGAATCGCGGTGAGCGCGATGGTGTAGACGATGTCATCGACTTGCGCGCCGCGCGGCAGATCGTTCACCGGTTTGCGCAGGCCTTGCAGCATCGGCCCGAGGCTGACGCAATCGGCGCTGCGTTGCACCGCTTTGTGCGTGGTGTTGCCTGTGTTCAGATCCGGGAACACAAACACCGTGGCGCGCCCGGCAACCTGACTGTTCGGCGCCAGTTGACGGGCCACTTCGGCATTGGCGGCAGCGTCGTATTGCAGCGGGCCGTCGATCAGCAGCGAGTGCTGTTGCTCGTGAGCGAGCAGGGTCGCTTCGCGGACTTTCTCGACTTCTTCGCCGCTGGCCGATTCGCCGCTGGAGTAGCTGATCATCGCCACGCGCGGCGTGATGCCGAACGCCGCGGCGGAGTCAGCGCTTTGCAGGGCGATCTCGGCCAGTTCGCTGGCGCTCGGATGCGGGTTCATCACGCAGTCGCCGTACACCAGCACTTCTTCCGGGAACAGCATGAAAAACACCGACGACACCAAGGTGCAGCCCGGCGCAGTCTTGATCAGTTGCAGCGCCGGGCGGATGGTGTTGGCGGTGGTGTTGATCACCCCGGATACCAAGCCGTCGACCTCGTCCAGCGCAAGCATCATGGTGCCGATCACCACGGTGTCTTCCAGTTGCTGCTCGGCCATCGGCGCGTTGAGGCTCTTGGTCTTGCGCAGGGCCACCATCGGCTCGACGTAGCGCTCGCGAATCAGGTCCGGATCCAGTATCTCCAGCCCGGCAGGCAAGACGATGCCTTGCGCGCGCGCCACCGCTTCGACGTCTTCGGGCTTGGCCAGCAACACGCAACGGGCGATCCCGCGTTCCTGGCAGATCGCCGCCGCTTGCACGGTAAACGGCTCGCTGCCTTCGGGCAGGACGATGCGCTTGTTGGCCGCTTGCGCGCGTTGTATCAGCTGATAGCGGAACACTGCCGGCGACAGACGCATCTCACGCGGCGTGCCGCAACGCTGGTGCAGCCAGTTGGCGTCGAGATGGCTGGCGACGAAATCGGTGATGATCTCGGCGCGCTCGCGGTCGTCGATCGGAATTTCCTTGTTCAGGCCATTCAACAGGTTGGCGGTGTCGTAGGAGCCGGTGCTCACCGACAACACCGGCAGGCCGGCCTGCAATGCGCCACGGCACAGATCCATGATGCGCGGATCGGGCAGGGTGTCGCTGGTCAGCAGCAGCCCGGCCAGCGGCACGCCGTTGATCGCTGCAAGGCTGACGGCAAGGATGATGTCGTCGCGATCGCCCGGCGTCACCACCAGTACACCGGGCTTGAGCAGCTCGACAGTGTTGCGCATGGTCCGCGCGCAAATAATGATGTTGCTCATGCGCCGGGTTTCGTAGTCCCCGGCATTGAGCACTTGCGCGCCCATCAGATCGGCAACGTCGCGGGTGCGCGGCGCGTTGAGTTCCGGTTGGAACGGGATGCAGCCGAGCAAGCGGAAATCACCGCTGCGCAGCAACGGCGAGTGTTCTTTCAGGCGCGCGGCAAAAGCTTCCATGCTCTCGTCAGTCTTGACCTTGTTGAGGATAACGCCGAGCACTTTCGGGTCTTTCGGGCCACCGAACAATTGCGCCTGCAACTCGACGCGGCCGGACAGTTCGGCCAGCACTTCGTTTTCCGGTGCCGAAACCAGAATCACCTCGGCATCGAGGCTCTTGGCCAGGTGCAGATTGACCCGCGCGGCATAACTGGCGCTGCGGGTCGGCACCATGCCCTCAACGACCAGCACGTCTTTGCCGACCGCCGCTTGTTGATACAGGGTGATGATTTCTTCGAGCAGTTCGTCGAGCTGGCCGTCACCGAGCATCCGCTCTACGTGCGCCAGGCCCAGGGGTTGCGGCGGTTTCAGGCCATGGGTGCGCGCCACCAGCTCGGTGGAGCGCTCCGGGCCAGTGTCGCCGGGGTGCGGCTGGGCGATCGGTTTGAAGAAACCGACTTTAAGCCCCGCGCGCTCAAGCGTACGAACCAGCCCGAGGCTGATGGAGGTCAGACCCACGCCAAAATCGGTGGGGGCGATAAAAAAAGTTTGCATGGGAATTCTCTATGCAAGGGTGTCGGCCTATGGCTGGCCGACTACCGAAATTCAGTCGCCAAGGTTATCGCTAACCGAGCCTTGTGCGCACCAGCCACAGGCAAAAGGTTGACCTGTTTTTTCAATACGTTGCGCCGGGTCGAGCACCCACGCCCGCGATTGCCACGGCGGCTGGTGACGCAGGTGCTGGGTGTGGCCACAGGAAAGTTCGACCACCCAATGACCCTCTTCGTCCTGATGAAAGCCTGTGATCGTCGAAACCCGTTTGTCCGGGTTGTGTTCGCTTTCGTGCGATTGCTTCGCTAAACTTGGCCTTTCTATATTCTTATGCAAAAGGTCTCGCCCCATGCTGATCGCCGCCAATAAGGCTGTCTCCATCGACTATACCCTGACCAACGACGCTGGTGAGGTCATCGACAGCTCCGCCGGCGGCGCTCCGCTGGTTTACCTGCAAGGCGCAGGCAACATCATCCCGGGCCTGGAAAAAGCCCTGGAAGGCAAGGCTGTCGGCGACGAGCTGAAAGTAGCCGTCGAGCCGGAAGACGCTTACGGCGAATACGCCGCCGAGCTGGTCAGCACCCTGAGCCGCAGCATGTTCGAAGGCGTCGACGAGCTGGAAGTCGGCATGCAGTTTCACGCTTCGGCGCCGGACGGCCAGATGCAGATCGTGACCATCCGTGACCTCGACGGCGACGACGTAACGGTTGATGGCAACCACCCGCTTGCCGGCCAGCGTCTGAACTTCCAGGTGAAGATCGTCGACATCCGTGACGCCAGCCAGGAAGAAATCGCTCATGGCCACGTCCATGGCGAAGGTGGCCATCACCACTGATTTTCTGCGCTAAGCTTCGAGTACTGGAGAGGCGCCTGCGGGCGCCTTTTTAGTCCGCGGCTGTCCTTGGTGGCCACGCCAAGTGGCTGTTTCGAGAAGAACAGAGAATCCTGGAGTTCGTCATGAGTGCTTTTCACGACCTTAAGTTGACAGCCCTGGATGGTCAGGAGCTACCGCTGGCGCCGTTCAAGGGCCAAGTCGTGCTGGTGGTCAACGTCGCCTCCAAATGCGGCTTGACCCCTCAGTACGCGGCGCTGGAAAACCTTTATCAGCAATACAAAGGCAAAGGCTTCAGCGTGCTGGGCCTGCCGTGCAATCAGTTTGCCGGACAGGAACCGGGCTCGGAGCAAGAGATTCAGGAATTCTGCAGCCTCAACTATGGCGTGACGTTTCCGTTGTCGAGCAAGCTCGAAGTCAACGGCCACGAGCGTCATCAGTTGTACCGTCTGCTGGCGGGCGAGGGCGCTGAATTTCCTGGCGACATCACGTGGAATTTCGAAAAATTTCTGCTCGGCAAGGATGGCCGCGTCCTGGCGCGGTTCTCGCCGCGTACGACACCGGATGATCCAACCGTGATTGCCGCGATCGAGAAAGCGTTGAGCTGAACCATAAATATCGCAGCCAACCGGCTGCGATTTTTTTTGCCTGGCTTTTGACCTTTAATCATTCAGATCAATAGTGGTGTCGGATCAGGCTGCGCGAGCATATTATCGCCGTCATATGAATTCGTGACCTGACGATCTTTTCGTGGAGCCTTTCGATGCCCGTTCAAGCCTTGTTCAAACCGTTCCACCTCGGTGCCCTCGAACTGCCGACCCGTGTGGTCATGGCGCCGATGACCCGCTCGTTTTCCCCAGGCGGTGTGCCGAACTCTAAAGTTATCGAATACTACCGTCGCCGTGCGGCAGCCGGGGTTGGCCTGATCATCACCGAGGGCACCACGGTCGGCCACATCGCCTCCAACGGTTATCCCAACGTCCCGCAGTTCTTCGGTGAAGCGCCATTGGCCGGCTGGAAAAAAGTCGTCGATGCGGTCCACGCCGAAGGCGGCAAGATCGTTCCGCAACTGTGGCATGTGGGTAGCGTGCGCCGCATCGGCACCGAGCCAGACGCCAGCGTGCCGGGCTACGGCCCGTCGGAAAAGCTCAAGGATGGTCAGGTCGTGGTGCACGGCATGACCAAACAAGACATTCAGGAAGTGATCGCCGCATTCGCCCAGGCAGCTAAAGATGCGCAAAGCATCGGCATGGACGGCGTCGAGATCCACGGCGCCCACGGTTACCTGATCGACCAGTTTTTCTGGGAAGGCAGCAACCAGCGCACTGACGAATACGGCGGCAGCCTGGCCAACCGTTCGCGTTTCGCCATCGAACTGATTCAAGCGGTGCGCGCCGCGGTCGGCGAGGGCTTCCCGATCATCTTCCGTTTTTCGCAGTGGAAGCAGCAGGATTACACCGCACGCCTGGTGCAAACACCGGAGGCGCTGGGTGAATTCCTCAAACCGTTGTCTGACGCCGGCGTGGATATTTTCCACTGCTCGACGCGGCGTTTCTGGGAGCCGGAATTCGACGGCTCCGACCTGAACCTGGCCGGCTGGACGCGCAAACTCACCGGCAAACCGACCATCACCGTAGGCAGTGTCGGTCTGGATGGCGAGTTTTTGCAGTTCATGGTCAACACCGACAAGGTCGCGCAGCCGGCCAGCCTGGAAAACCTGCTGGAGCGTTTGAACAAAGAAGAATTCGATCTGGTGGCGGTGGGCCGTGCGCTGCTGGTCGATCCGGACTGGGCGCAGAAGGTTCGCGAAGGGCGTGAGCAGGATATTTTGCCGTTCAGCCGTGAGGCGTTGATGACGCTGGTTTAAACGGCCCCCGACAGGGCCTCATCGCCAGCAGGCTGGCTCCCATAGGGGATCGTGTTCACAACACAACCCCCTGTAGGAGTGAGCCTGCTCGCGATAGCGGTCTACAAGTCAGCACAAATTCAAGGCAGGGTCTGCGCATCCGGCACTACCTGCTCCCCCAGACAAGCCCCGCGCAAATGTCCCTCAAACTGCTCGATGATTGCGCCCCAACCCTGGCGACTCGCATGTTGTCGCGCATTCAGCCGCACACAGCGCAACCGCTCATCTTCTTCCAGCAACCACATCGCCGCCTCGCAAAACGCCTGCTCATCGCCGGGCATCGCCGACACGCCGTTGTAACCATGGCGAATATGCTGCGCCGCGGCTGCCTGATCGTAGGCCACCACGCCCAGTCCCGAGGCCAGTGCTTCGAGTACGACATTGCCGAAGGTTTCAGTCAGACTGGGAAACAGAAATACATCGCCTGACGCATAGTGCGCGGCCAGCGCTTCCCCGCGCTGCGCCCCGCAGAAAATCGCCTCAGGCAAATCCTTCTCCAGCGCTGCACGTTGCGGTCCGTCGCCGACGATGATCAGTTTCAGATTGCGCTGTGGATAACTTGCCCGAAGTTGTTCGAAGCAACGTTTGAGCAGACCAAGGTTCTTTTCAGGCGCGAGCCGTCCTACGTGAATCACGGCAATGTCGCGCTCGGACAGTGCCCATTGCTCACGCAGTGCGTTCAGCCGTTTGCTCGGATGGAACAACTGGCTGTCCACGCCCCGCGACAGCAACGCCAAGCGCTCGAAATGCCGTCGTTCCAGTTCCAGCCGCTGACTGACACTGGGCACCAGGGTCAACGCCGAGCGGTTGTGAAACCAGCGCAGATAATGTGTGAGCATCCGGGTCAGCAAACCGAGGCCGTACTGGCTGGTGTATTGCTGGAAATTAGTATGAAAGCCGCTGACCACCGCAATGCCCAGGCGCCGTGCCGCTCGCAGCGCCGACAAACCCAGCGGGCCTTCGGTGGCGATGTACAACACGTCCGGCCGCTGGCGCTTCCAGCGGCGCAGCAGTTTGTGCATCGACGACTGACCCCATTGCAGCCCCTGATATCCCGGCAGTGGCCAGCCGCGACACAACAGCAACGCCGCATCCTCACTGCGCTGCGGATCACAGGCCTGCCGTGGCCGCACCAGCTCGACCTGATGCCCGCGGGCGCGCAAGCCCTCGCACAAGCGGCCAAGGGTATTGGCCACGCCGTTG
>NZ_JBUDGD010000030.1:0-64740 GCF_055484735.1 Pseudomonas sp. 15C
TGCGGAAAGCGGTTTGCATTACAACCGCCACCGGTATTACGACCCGAGGCTGGGGCGGTACCTGACACCGGATCCGATCAAGTTGGCCGGTGGGTTGAATCAGTACCAGTACGTGCCGAATCCGACGGGGTGGGTGGATCCGTTGGGGTTGAACTCCAACTGCCCGCCGCCGGGAACGCCGGGTTGTGAGGTGCCGGGTGGGATTGCTGGGGTTAAGGTTGATGAGGGGGAGCCTGATGCACCAACGCCTAAGAAAAAGCAGGAATACCTGTACCGAGGAGACTCAAGAGACCCGTCCGATGTTTTTGTGAACGGATTCAAAAGCAAGGGAGACAGCGAGGACTTATTCCTCCACTCCATTGATAGCGATTTTCCTCCAAGCGGCTATATCAGCACCTCCCCCTCTAGAGACGTGGGAAAAGAGTTTGCTACCAGCTTTTTTACAAAAACCGGGTTTCTTTATACCTTGAAGAGAGTCGAGGGTTATGATTTGAAGCAAGAATTAGGAAACCGGTACAAATTTTCCCGAGAACAGGAATTCGCCGTTCCAAAAGTTATCAAAAATGAAGATATTCTAGGCGCCACGATAATTATTGATGATGGGCGTGACTTTGGTTACTCCATCCCGAATCCATATAGGAAAATTGACAAATGATTTCGGAGTTCAAAATTATCGTAGAAAAAGAACATACAATCAAAGATGTAGTTTTGATTTGCGACAGCGAGAAAATGAGCATAACTCTAAGCCTGGACGGATTATCGCCAAAAACATACACCGGCAAAAATTTTTATCACTGCTTCGGCTTAATCCGCAAGGACAACCCTCTAGTAACTTTCTTTTGCAAAGGCTCAAAGTTGAATGTTCACCCCTCGAGCTTGTCATCACAAATGTCTCTTGGATTAAAAGCTTATGAATTGACAAATGGAGCAGAACCATCACTGAAAGACGTGGTATCGATATTTGACTACGAAAATGAAAACCTAACAAACTCACCTGAACTACAGAGAGAATTTTTCTTACAGTGGATAGGGTCTTAGGGGAGAAAGATATAATTTTCACGACAAAATTGACAAATGGCGCCCATATAAATTTTAAGAAAGACGCAAGCCGAGCCTTAACCAACACTACGTAAAGACGCTTTCTAGAAATAGATCGGCAGTGTAAAAGAAACACATGAGCAAGACCAAGAGCAATATCACCAAGGCTAAAAACTATTACCACCCCCACAGAGCACGAAGCATTTTTTAAACAAAAAAATGCAATCCAGCTAGCTAATCAAATCATTGGACTAGATATTTTTTAAACCCGGAGAAAAGGATGAGTGAACAAAATGAAACTTTGGATACTCTGATACATGACTTTATTTCTATGGTAGAGACAAGCACGCTGCTACTTGAAAAAAAATTTGGCACTCGAGACATTCGAAGGCTTTGGCATACCAAGGCGATAAAGCGTCGCGGAAGAGTCACTCGAGGCGTTAAATATGAATTGCACGGCATTGGCTGCCGTATCAATCTATCGACAGGAACCGTAGATTTTGACTATGGACCTAATGGTGAAATCAATGGGTTTGACATTTGGCGTTTATACATTTTTGCCTGTGAAAGACCATCTAAATATAGAAAATATTGCGACAAAGAAACAATCAAAAAAGAATTCGCCGAACATATAACTCAAAAAAAGATTAAGAAAATCTCTTTCGTTAGCAACTTATATATATTGGCCACCTGAAAGAAACCGAAAAAAATAAAACACATATAATCATGCCGACTTCCGCATCTGCCTACGAGACAAACACCAAACTTCGCAACATAAAAATCATTAGAAATATTGGCAAAACTATTTTTGAGACAAGAGCGAACGAAACATGTCAGCCGAAAAGACTCGATACCGATCGACTGGATAATCATAAAAGACCATGAGTAACAATAATGATAAGTCTTTAGAAGATTTGATAAAAGACTTCCTCAGCAAAGTTGAGAAAGGAACAACGCTTCTACAGAAAAAATTTGGTACAAAAAACATTCTTAGACTCTGGCGAAGTGGCCAAATAGAGCGCTGCGGGGGAATTAACGATAGCGTTGAGTATGAGTTGCACGGTGTAGGCTGTGCCATCCACTTTCCCACAGAGTTAGTAGATTTCGATTACGGCCCAAATAACAGGACCGACGGCTTTGACGTGTGGCGTATTTATATGTACGCCACCGACAGGCCTGAAGAGTACAAAAAATACACTGACAGAAACTTTCTTGAGAATGAGTTCAAGTCTTATATAGCTTCAGGCAGAATCGAAAAAATGTCGCCCTCCGATGACCTCTATGTACTAATCGCCCCGCCTGAAAACTCTGAAAACGAGACTTAAGCACCTGCTGTCTCTGGCGTTTATGCCAAAGTTCAATTGTTAAAAACCTCACTGATCATTTCAATCTCTGAAAGAAAGAACAGCATGGCTCGCAGATGACTAAGAAATATCCCGCGCATATTGTCGAAATCGACCCAATCATTGAGGAAATGCTACTGCTCAGCGTCAACGGTGTGACTGTGAGATGTTTCGCAGGCCACTGCCCGTCAGTCATCGAAGTAGGTGAGACCTACTCAGCCGAGTTCGAAATGGTGTTGCCGGACGAAATAGACATCTCAAAATGTGATGGCAGCGAAACACGTGTCGAGATGCTTGACGACGGTTTCTCATGCGAGATCCACGGGCGCTTAGAAGGCGACACGCTCAAGTCGTTCGTCGAATTTGCGGATCAAGATATCCACTTCGATTTTCCGCACCTCAATGGTCAGTATGTAAAAATCAGAGCACAAAGAATCGACGTCTCGTTCTGAAGAGCTGATTTTCTGAAGGGCCTGCTGAGTCAGGCCCTTAAACCATAACTCAAACTCTTAACATCCCCTCACTGCTCATCCCCATCCTCTTCATACTCCATATCCGCCTCATCCGAATCAT
This sequence comes from Pseudomonas sp. 15C, assembly GCF_055484735.1. Taxonomy (NCBI): domain Bacteria; kingdom Pseudomonadati; phylum Pseudomonadota; class Gammaproteobacteria; order Pseudomonadales; family Pseudomonadaceae; genus Pseudomonas; species Pseudomonas sp. 15C. Next base: position 2,955 of record NZ_JBUDGD010000030.1, read on the forward strand.
TCAACGGCACCGTCGCATCATCCATCAACGACCCCGGATCCTCGTTCCCCGGATCATTGATAAACGGCTGTCCATTCGGGCCCTTCTCTTCTTTGCCTTCGGTTTCAGGAGTCATGGCGAACCTCTTGATCGCGTGGATGTATGACGTTCGAAACGCCCTGCCGCCAATCGTTCCTCTTTCCAACTGCCAGACACGAAAAACCCGGCGCCAGGCCAGGTTTCCGTTGATCAATCAGCGATGTTTATTTTTGTGTTTGTTCTTGTGCTTATGGCCGCCGGAATGAGAACCACCGTCGTCGTCGCCAAGGTTGTTACCGACCGCACCGCCCGCTGCGCCGCCTAAACCGGCGCCAATAGCAGAGCCGGTAGAACCGCCGAGGCTGTTGCCGACGACCGAGCCGCCTGCGGCGCCAAGACCGCCACCAATCGCGGCCTCGGTGCGATTGCGTTTGTCCGCGCCGACAGCGCTGCCGGCCGCGCCGCCAACACCCGCGCCGACCGCTGCGCCCGTGCTGCCGCCGAGTTGTCCGCCAACCACATTACCCAGCACACCGCCGAGACCACCGCCCACGGCAGCGCTGCCGTCTCCGGCCGCCATTGCGCCCTGCGCCACGAACAAACCGAAAAACAGTGCAGATAATGACAATCGCATTTGAACCTCGCAGTTCCCGAATCGGGACGTTCCGCCCAAGCGGGGCGTATGCAGATTGGAGATGATTTCTGGCGAAACGTTCAGCCATGAAAAAGCCCGACATCAAGTCGGGCTTCTTCTGACCAGCCAGCAGGCTCAGTGGCGCTTGTGACCTTTGCCCAGGTTGCTGCCCACTGCGCCGCCGGCGGCACCACCCAGACCTGCGCCAATAGTGGCACCGTTCCGGCCGCCCAGGCTATTGCCGATCACCGAACCACCGGCTGCACCGACACCGCCGCCGATCGCCGCTTTGGTGCGGCTGCCCTTGCGTGCGGCGACTGCGCTGCCCGCTGCGCCCGCGACGCCAGCGCCGATTGCCGCACCCGTGCTGCCGCCCATTTTCTGACCGACTACGTTACCCAGCGCGCCACCCAGGCCACCGCCCAGCGCAGCGGTGCCGTCGCCGGCAGCCATTGCCCCTTGAGCAACCAGAAGGCCAAGAACCAGAGCAGGCAGTGTTAAACGCATGACAAAAACCTCAAATAAACGGGATGAACAAGAAGGGCCGGGATTTAATGCGCTCGGCGCGGGAAAGTCCAGACGCACGCGATAGCGTCGTTTGGACCGCGATCAGAGAAAAGGTTTTATGCCAGGCAAAAAAAAGCCCGCTGGGGAGACGGGCTGGAGACTTGCTTTCTAACGGATGGCTTCACCCTACGTTGACCAACGTGAAAAGTTTGTGAAAAAAAACCCACATTTATGTCAACGCCATGGGCACATTTCTGCGCTCGTAAAAAACCCCGTTCGATGACGGGGTTACGGGGCAAAATCACTTTCGGGTCCTTGCCGTGATCTTGGGCAGAAACTTCGCCTTGGGCCCTTTGGGGACCACAGATTTGATTTTGCCAATGCTCACCGGATCTTCGCCAAAACCCGACTGATACTCCGACTGACCGCAGCGCACACAGTTGTTGAAGGAAAACTCAGCGCCATCGTCTTCGACATACGGACCTGTCATAGCCTCTCCCCTGCATAACCGGGCCGATACCGGCAAAACAGTTTTGCCTGAAAAAATCGACCCTCAGCGCTTTTGAGACTAGTCGGTCACTACTGGACTTGCCGTTCAACAATGCTGATCACCGACGAGTGGATCAAGCGTTATGACGACAGCGATCATCCCCTAAAGATTTTCTTTAAACGGCCGTTGCCCTGATTCCTACAAATGAATCTCAAGGAGAGATCATGCAGATCAACGGATTCCCGAACATGCCAGTCGTCAAACTCACGGACGAGCAGATCGCAGCCGGCAAAGCCGCTGCGGAAAAACTCAAGGAAAAGATCGCCTCGGGCGAGATCACCATCAAATACCCGGATAAACCGCTCTTGCAGCCGGGCGTCGTCTATCACCCCAGCGAGCCAGCCCCATCGGCTCAACCTGACGGCTCACCGCCTCTTGTCGCCATTGATACACCGCTGACCTATGACTCAAAAGGTACGGTGATTCTCAAGCCTCAAGGCTGATCGACGCGGCCAAGCCCATTCCTTATGTGAATGGGCTTGGCCCTGACGGCGATGATCAGCGCAGCTTCACCGCCGTTCCGGTGACAAACACCACCACCATGCCACCCTTGCCTGCCGGCATGCTGATCTCAAAATCCACGCCCACCACGGCGTCAGCCTGCAATGCCCGCGCACGATCCTTGAGTTCATCGGTTGCCTGAATGCGAGCTTCCTTTAACGCTCGTTCCAAGGTCTGCGACCGCCCGCCAAAGAAGTCGCGCATGCCCGCGAACATATCGCGGATAACGTTGACGCCTTGCACAGACTCGGCGCTGACAATGTCCAGATAGGCTGTGATTTGTCGCCCCTCGACGGAATGAGTGGTGGAAATGATCATGAGAAAAGTCCTTTTATTGCAAAAGTGAAAGCCGCGATTGTAAGGCCGATCTACTCGATTGAAGCAACGACACCAAACCAGGATCCTTGTGGCCTCAATTGCATTTAACCACCCACAACTGATCGATCCTCGTCGTAAAACTCGAACTCATCATTTCCCGCCGCATCCCCCAGGCCGGATCCGCCGGCACGCTTGCCGCGCGCAGCGTCCCGCTACCCCAGCGCTGATTGATCCGATCGAGAACGCCCATCACCTTCTCCGCCGCCTGCGGTTGTGCGTCAGCAAACAGGTCCTGGGTAAATTCTCCGGGCTGACGCAGGTCCATCAACAACACCTCTGCCTTGCTGTACTTGAAGCCCGGCCTGAACAACTGGTCAATCGCTTCGCTCGCCGCCGTGCACAGCAAGCGCACGTCGTTCGTGGGGTAAGGCAGCTCGATCAGCGCGGAATTGGCGTACTTGGCCTCCTCCGGATTGAACATGCCGGTACGAATGCTCACGCGAATCTTCTTGCATAACGAGTTCTGTGCACGCAGCTTTTCTGCCGCGCGATGCACATAGGTCGCCACCGCTTCCTTGATCGGTTCGATTGTGGTCAGGCGTTTGCCAAACATGCGGCTGCTGCAGATTTCCTGCTTCGGCGGCTCCGTTTCCGACAGTTCCAGACACGATGTCCCACAGAGTTCGCGCGCGGTCTTCTCGATCACCACGCTGAACTTGCGCCGCAATGTCCACGGATCGGCCTTCGCCAGGTCCATCGCGCTTCTGATCTGCATGCTTTCGAGATGAGCCTTCATCCGCCGACCGACGCCCCACACGTCACCCACGTCGGTGTTGCGCAGCACCCAGTCACGTTTGACCGGGTCGCAAATATCGACAACGCCGCCGGTGTGCGCCTGCAAGCGTTTTGCGGTGTGGTTGGCGAGCTTGGCCAGCGTCTTCGTCGGCGCGATGCCGACGCCGACCGGGATACCGGTGCGTTTGAACACGGCAGAACGAATGGACCTGCCAAACGCCGTCAGATCGCCAGGAATGCCACTGAGATCAGCGAAGGCTTCATCGATGCTGTACACCTCGACGGCGGGCACCATGGACTCGATGATCGTCATCACCCGTTCGCTCATGTCGCCATACAGCGCGTAGTTACTGCTGAACACCTGGATGCCGTGGCGGCGCAGATCATCGCGAATCTGAAAGTACGGCGCGCCCATTTTCACAAAAGGTTTGGCGTCGTAACTACGCGCAATAACGCAGCCGTCGTTATTGCTCAGCACCACGATCGGCGTCTTCGCCAGATCAGGTCGGAAGACCCGCTCGCAGCTTGCGTAGAAGCTATTGCAATCGATCAGCGCAAAGACCTGGTCACGATTTGCCATGATCGCGCACGCTGTAGGTCACCACGCCCCAGATAACCAGCTCGTCGCCCTCCATCACATAGCGCGGCGGGTACTTACTGTTGGCCGACAGCAAGATAATAGTGTTGTCGCGCAGGTGCAGGCGCTTGCAGACCGGCTCGGAGTTGAGCCCAGCGATAACGATATCGCCATGCTCAGCAGTGCGGCTGCGATCGACAATCACCAGATCGCCGCAAAATATCCCGGCATCGCGCATGCTCTCCCCTTCGATCTTCGCCAGATAAACGTGCGGCGCACGAATCTCGAAAACCTCATCGAGGGAAATGTGCTTTTCGATGTGATCGGCCGCCGGCGAAGGAAAACCCGCAGGAATCTGAAACGAATACAGCGGAAGCTTTTCGCCGGCGTCGGCAAGGGAACCAAGGAGGGTGACGCTCATGTGACGAACCTGATAGTGAGTTTACTGTATGCGTATACAGTAAACGCGGGGCGCTGAGGTTGGTCAATGAGGTGTGTAGGAGATTTCGACGGGTGACAGGGTTTTGTATAACTTTTGGGGAAGGACGGATTTTGCCATCAGGCGTGCGCTTCACGATCAAGAACGTCTGCCACCCATTGATTGATGCTCTTGTGCGCCAGCTGTGCTTTTACGGCAACGGACGCGTGCAGGGCTGGAGCCAGACGCAGGCTTAGATTTCCCGAATAGGGCTTTTGCGGCGCACGACCGAGCTTGGCGCAGGTTTCGACGTAATCAGTGACGGCCTCCTGAAACGCGTGTCGTAGTTCTGCGACCGACTCACCATGGAATCCAACGACGTCTTTGATACCGGCGATATGGCCGACAAAGAGGCCGTCTTCGTCACTGTATTCGATTCGGGCGGCGTAGCCGTTGTGGTTCATAACACTCAAAGAAGACTCCTGCTGGCTCGCGCCCTGTTTGGCACCGCAATGAGAATATCGGGTGCGTCGGATCGGAGTTGTAGGAAAAATCTGTGAGTTGAGTAAGGAGGTACGGCTTCTGCTCTTAACTGGTAGGTGCTAAGTGTCGCCTTTTTCCAGACACCAAAAACCACAAACCCCCGATTTTCTCCAGGAAAATCAGGGGTTTGTGTTTACTGAATGTGGCGGTGAAGGAGAGATTCGAACTCTCGATACAGTTTCCTGTATACACACTTTCCAGGCGTGCTCCTTAAGCCACTCGGACACTTCACCGTATCTCTTCAAACATGTTCTGTCTGTCGAGGCGCGCTAATGTAGTCGAAAGCTTTTGCGATGGCAAATTTTTTTTCAGAATTTTCATGCGGTTAAGCGAGAAAACATTTCCGGCTATCAGCAGGCCATGCCAAACCGGCCAATCTCCGGTGGGCTCCGTGCTTCCTTATAGAAGCAAACGCCTCGTTGCGCAGGTAGAGACGGGAATCGGTGACTGCCGGGTCAGTCACGGCGCTTTACCTGGCCTGCGGCGGTGGGTAACGTCTGCCCATCTTTCTAATAAGGAATAGCGTCATGAGTGAGCTGATTGCCTACCACCTCGAAGACGGTATCGCGACCCTGACCCTGAACAACGGCAAGGTCAACGCCATCTCGCCGGATGTGATTGCGGCGTTCAACGCGGCGCTGGATCAGGCGGTAGCTGATCGGGCCGTGGTGATCATCACCGGGCAGCCGGGTATTTTGTCGGGTGGTTATGATCTGAAAGTCATGACCGCCGGGCCGAAGGAAGCGGTGTCGCTGGTGACGGCCGGTTCGACATTGGCGCGTCGCCTGCTCGCTCACCCGTTCCCGGTCATCGTCGCTTGCCCAGGGCATGCGGTGGCGAAAGGCGCGTTCATTCTGTTGTCGGCCGATTACCGGATTGGCGTCGATGGCCCGTTCAGTATTGGTCTGAACGAAGTGCAGATCGGCATGACCATGCACCATGCGGGTATTGAGCTGGCGCGTGATCGCCTGCGTCGCTCGGCATTCCACCGTTCGGTGATCAACGGCGAGATGTTCGATCCGCAAAGCGCGGTCGACGCTGGTTTCCTCGACAAGGTGGTCTCGGCCGAGGAGTTGCAAGGGGCGGCCCTCGCCGCCGCGCGTCAGTTGAAGAAGATCAACATGACGGCGCACAAGAACACCAAGCTGAAAGTCCGCAAGGCGCTGCTGGAAACTCTCGATAACGCCATCGCGATGGATCAGCAGCATCTGGGCTGACCCTCGGCGAATGCAGAGCACAAGAAAAGCCCGACCGTCGTGTCGGGCTTTTTCTTACGCCCGTTGTTGAATATTTCCGAGTGGCTCTAGGACGCGCCTGACAGCCACCACTGAAACATGCGCTTAAACATCGCCTATCTCCGCACTCTATAGTGGCAATTGCCGAAAACAGTGCACATCCGTACACTGCGCCACCTTTTGTCCCGATGGGCCTGAAAATGCTGTTCTTGTTTCGTATGTTGTTGATGGGCCTGCACTTTATTCTGGCTGGTGTGCTCGGTGTGATTCTCGGACTTTGCCGTCCGTTCAATCCCGACAACAGTCGCCTCTGTGCCCGCCTCTACGCACTGCCGGCAATGTGCATTTTGCGCCTGCGGGTTAAGACCGAGGTCAACGGCCTGATGAACAAGCCCGACAGCTGCGTGATCATCGCCAACCATCAATCCAACTATGATCTGTTCGTGTTCGGCAATGTCGTGCCGCGGCGTACCGTGTGCATCGGCAAGAAGAGCCTGAAGTGGGTGCCGCTGTTCGGGCAGTTGTTCTGGCTGGCCGGCAATGTGCTGATCGACCGTGGCAACGCGCACAAGGCGCGCCAGTCGATGCTCACCACCACTCATACCTTGCAGAACGAGGACACCTCGATCTGGGTGTTTCCCGAAGGCACGCGCAATCTGGGTGAAGAACTGCTGCCATTCAAGAAGGGCGCGTTCCAGATGGCCATCGCCGCCGGCGTGCCGATCGTGCCGGTGTGTGTCAGCAGTTACGTTAAACAGATGCGCCTCGATCGCTGGCGCAGCGGCGACATTCTCATCCGCTCGTTGCCGGCGATTCCTACCGCCGGCCTGACCATGGACGACATGCCCAGGCTGATCGATCAGTGCCGCGAACAAATGCGCGAGTGCATCGAATCGATGGATCGGCAACTGCAAGCCGCGTGAAACCAAACCCGCCCTGTGCGGGTTTTCTTTTGCCGGCTGAACTGTGCAGATTTCACTGACTCTCAAGCAGCGACACGGCTAAGCTGATGCCGTGAATCCCTGCCACCTGCCAAGAAGAAGTGAATCACCACCATGGGTCGAGTTGTTGCTGCTGCGGTGTACAGCGAAGGCAAGAAAGTTAGCGATATTTCCATCGACGAAGGCGCGGCCTGGGCGGCAAAATCCGGCCACTTTGTCTGGATCGGTCTCGAAGAACCGGACGCTCAGGAACTGTTCAATCTGCAACGTCAGTTCAACCTGCACGAACTGGCTATCGAAGACGCCCTGGAAAAACACAGCCGGCCGAAACTGGAAACCTTTGGCGATGCTTTGTTTATCGTCACCTACTCACCGGTGCGTGAACATGGCGTTCTGCAGTTCATCGAGACGCATATCTTCGCCGGCAAGGGCTACATCATCACCGCGCGCAACGGCCATTCGGCCTCCTATGCGCATGTCCGTCAGCGCTGTGAGGCACGGCCCCTGCTGCTGGAACACGGCGAAGATTTCGTCCTGTATGCCTTGCTCGATTTTGTCATCGAGAATTACCAGCCGGTGGGCGAAGCGATTCACGCCGAGATCGATGAGCTGGAGCGCAACGTCTTGTGTAGCGCGTTGAACGAGCGTGACATTCAAAAGCTGCATGGCTTGCGCCGTGATGTCGTGCGCCTGCGCCGATATGCAGCGCCGATGGTGGAAATTGGCGAGGAGCTGCAAAAGCTGAGCTTCCCGTTTATCGACAAGAACATGCGCCCGTACTTTCGTGACGTGCAGATTCATGTCACGCGGCAGATGGAGGATCTCAGCACGCTGGCCGACATCGCCAGCCAGACCATCGAGATTGGCGTGTTGCTCGAGGCGTCACGGCAGAGTGTGGTGCAGCGCAAGTTCGCCGCGTGGGCTGCGATTCTGGCGTTCCCGACGGCAGTGGCGGGGATTTACGGGATGAACTTCGAGAACATGCCGGAGTTGACCTGGCACTACGGCTATTTTGCGGTGTTGGGGTTTATTACGGTGGGGTGTGTGGGGTTGTGGAGGAGTTTCAAGCGGTCTGGGTGGTTGTGAGACAGACCGGGTTGGCCGGGCGAATCGCTAGCAGGGCTAGCTAGCTGTGCTCCCACATGGGATTTGCGTAGCGACGCAGCCCCCTGTGGGAGCCAGCCTGCTGGCGATGTTGCTTGATGTCAGACGGTTTCCGGCTTGTGCGCGACGAAACGCATCATCCATTCCGCGACCGTCGCGCCGTGGTGCTCTTGCTCAAGGCTCGCCACGCCTTGACTGTAGATCTGCGAACCCAGCGCTTCCTGACGCAAATCGAGCAGTGCCCGCGAATAATCGTGAATGAATTCCGGGTGCCCCTGGAAGCACAGCACCTGATCGTTGATGTGATACGCGGCGAACGGGCAGAATTCGCTGGACGCGATCACCGTGGCGTTTTCCGGTAGCGCGGTGACCTGATCCTGGTGGCTGATCAGCAGCGTCAGTTCTTCGCGCACCGGGCTCATCCACGGTGCCTTGGCCGCCAGTTTGTATTGATGCGTGCCGACGCCCCAGCCTTGGGTGGCGCGCTCGCTTTTGCCGCCCAGCAACAATGCCAGCAGTTGATGGCCGAAGCACACGCCCAGCAGCTTGTCGCCACGCTGGTAGCGGTTGAGCAGGTATTGCTTGAGGGTCTGGATCCAGGGATCGGTGCCGAACGAATCGGCCTTGCTGCCGGTGACCAGATACGCATCGAAGCTCAGCTCATCGCTTGGGTAGTCGCCCTGCATCACGTTGTAGACGGTGAACTCGGCGGCAATCGGTTGCTGCGAGAACAGGCGCTGAAACATCTGCCCGTAACCCTGATATTGGTCGACCAGTTCCGGACGCAGGATGTCGGTTTCCAGAATGCAGATGCGTAGCGACATAAAAAATACCTGACACGTGATGGGAATATTGCACACCCAGAGCCTGCCCTGAAACACCCGGCCAAGGCAAGCCCCGCAGTGCTCCCGTGTCCTAGAACAGTTCACCTTTCGCCGCTTTGTCCAGCAACAGTGCCGGCGGCGCAAAGCGCTCGCCGTACTGCTCGGCCAGGTATTGCGCACGGGCGACGAAATCCTTCACGCCATATTGGTTGATGAACTGCAGCGCGCCGCCGGTCCACGCGGCGAAACCGATGCCGAAAATCGAGCCGACGTTGGCGTCCGCCGTCGAGGTCAACACCCCCTCCTCCACACAGCGCACCGTTTCCAGAGCTTGCACGAATAACAGCCGATCACGCACATCCTTTGCAGGAATCTGCCCGTCGGCCTTCTCGAAACGCGCCTTCAGTTCTGGCCAGAGATGCTTCTGCGCACCGGCCGGGTATTCATAAAAACCGCCGCCGGCCGCTTTGCCCGCTCGCTTGTACTCGTTGAGCAGCAAGTCAATCACGGCGAAGGCCGGATGCTCGGTCAGCGGTTTCCCTTCAGCCTGTAGGTCCTTGGCAGTTTGCTGGCGGATATGGCTCATCAGGCTGAGGGAAACTTCGTCGGAGATCGCGAGAGGCCCGACCGGCATGCCGGCCTTGCGCGCTTCGGTCTCAATCATCGGCGCGCTCACGCCCTCGCCGAGCATGGCGATGCCTTCGTTGGTAAAGGTGCCGAATACCCGCGAGGTGAAGAAGCCGCGGCTGTCGTTGACCACGATCGGGGTTTTCTTGATCTGCAGGACGAAATCGAAACCACGCGCCAGGGTTTCAGCGCTGGTGTGTGCGCCTTTGATGATTTCCACCAGCGGCATTTTTTCCACCGGGCTGAAGAAATGCAGACCGATGAATTTGCCCGGATCAGGCACAGCAGCGGCCAGCCCGGTAATGGGCAGGGTTGAGGTATTGGAAGCGATCACCGCATCCTGCCCCACGACACGCTGCGCCGCTGAAGACACCCGCGCCTTGAGTTCGCGATCTTCAAACACCGCTTCGATGATCAGGTCGCAACCAGCCAGATCGGCATCATTGTCAGTGGTCTGAATCCGCGCCAGTACTGCGTCACGCTTTGCCGCGTCCATCTGGCCACGGGCGACTTTCTTGTCGAGCAACGCCGCCGAATGCGCCTTGCCCTTCTCGGCGGCGGCGAGATTGATGTCCTTGAGCACTACGTCGATGCCCGCCGACGCACTGACGAAAGCGATGCCGGCGCCCATCATCCCTGCGCCGAGCACACCGACTTTCTGCGTCTTGTAAGGAACAAAGCCTTGCGGCCGTGAACCGCCGGCATTGATCTCATTGAGTTGAAACCAGAACGTACCGATCAGGTTTTTCGAGATCTGTCCGGTGGTCAGTTCGGTGAAATAACGGCTTTCGATCAAATGCGCGGTATCGAAATCGACCTGCGCGCCCTCCACCGCCGCGCAGAGAATTTTCTCCGGCGCAGGCAACGTGCCCTGGGTTTTCGTGCGCAGGATCGACGGCGCAATCGCCAGCATCTGCGCAACTTTCGGGTTCGACGGCGTACCATCGGGAATCTGGTAACCCTTCACATCCCAGCGCTGCACCGCCGTTGGATTGGCGACGATCCAGGCGCGAGCCTTGGCCAGCAGCTCGTCTCGGTCCGCCGCCAATTCATCGATCAACCCGGCCTGCAAGGCTTGTTGCGCACGGACTTTGTTGCCTTCGAGCAGATACGGCAGGGCTTTTTCGATGCCGAGCATGCGCACCATGCGCACCACGCCGCCGCCACCCGGCAGCAGGCCAAGGGTCACTTCCGGCAGACCAAGCTGCACCGACGCATCGTCGAGCGCGACCCGGTAGTGGCAGGCCAGACAGATTTCCCAACCACCACCCAGCGCCGCGCCGTTGATCGCTGCGACCGCCGGTTTGCCTAGGGTTTCCAGGGTGCGCAACTGTCCTTTCAGCGTTAGCACCATGTCGTAAAAGGCTTTGGCTTCGGGCTTGCCGACCTTGATCAGCTCGTTGAGGTCGCCGCCGGCGAAGAAGGTTTTCTTCGCCGAGGTAATGATCACCCCGGCAATCTGATCCTTTTCCGCGACCAGCCGAGCGACGCAGGCGGCCATGGCCTCGCGGTACACGGCGTTCATGGTGTTGGCGCTCTGGCCCGGCAAGTCGATGGTCAGCACGACGATGCCGTCCGGGCCCGCTTCGTAACGAATGGCTTGGTTCATGACACGGTTCCTTGAATGCGAGGGCTCAGAGGCGTTCGATGATGGTGGCAATGCCCATGCCGCCGCCGACACACAGCGTCGCCAGGCCATATCGCAAGCGCCGCGCCTCCAGCTCATCGAGCAAGGTGCCGAGAATCGCGCAGCCGGTGGCACCGAGCGGATGGCCCATGGCAATCGAGCCGCCGTTGACGTTGACCTTGTGCGGATCGACGGCCATGTCCTTGATGAATTTGAGCACCACCGAGGCAAACGCTTCGTTGACCTCGAACAGGTCAATGTCTTCGACGCGCAGCCCGGCCTTCGCCAATGCCTTGCGGGTGGCCGGTGCAGGGCCGGTGAGCATGATGGTCGGGTCGGTACTGGTCACTGCCGTGGCGACGATCCGCGCGCGAGGTTGCAGGCCCAGCGCTTTGCCCTTGGCTTCGGAGCCGATCAGCATCAGCGCGGCTCCGTCAACGATTCCGGAGCTGTTGCCCGGCGTGTGCACATGATCGATCCGCTCGACATGACTGTACACCCGCAGCGCGGTGGCGTCGAAACCCATCTGGCCAATCATTTCGAAACTCGGCTTGAGCTTGCCAAGACCTTCCAGCGTCGATTCGGCGCGAATGAACTCATCATGGTCAAGCAGAACGATGCCGTTCTGATCCTGCACCGGCACCAGTGATTTGTTGAACGAGCCATCGGCCCGTGCCCGCGCGGCTTTTTGCTGCGAATGCAGCGCATAGGCATCGACGTCGTGACGGCTGAAGCCCTCAAGTGTGGCGATCAGATCCGCGCCGACGCCTTGCGGGGTGAAATGGCTGTGCAGGTTGGTTTGCGGGTCCAGCGCCCAGGCGCCGCCATCGCTGCCCATCGGCACTCGAGACATGGACTCGACGCCACCGACGACCACCAACTCTTCGAAACCCGAACGCACTTTCATCGCGCCAAGATTGACCGCTTCCAGACCCGAAGCGCAGAAACGGTTGATTTGCAGCCCCGCCACGCTGACGTCCCAATCGGCGACCTGCACGGCGGTTTTGGCGATGTCCGCGCCTTGATCGCCAACTGGCGTGACGCAGCCCAGCACCACATCATCGACCTGGCTGGTGTCGAGCGCGGTGCGTTGCTGCAATGCGGTCAACAGTCCGGCGACCAGATTCACTGGTTTGACACTGTGCAAGGCACCGTCGGCCTTGCCCCTGCCGCGGGGCGTGCGTAACGCATCGAATATCAAAGCTTCGGTCATGGCGTCCTCGAACCTGTGCGGTGAGTGAATAGTTGTTGCCTCACTCTCGGCCGCAACGCCCAAGGATTCAATGACCACAGCGCTCAAAGCGCTTGACGCACATGCTCAGACGGACGGTCATCGGCCATCAGGTGAACCGGTTCAGGTCGCCGAGTTGTCTAGCCAGCGGCCAAACAAGAAGCTGGCAATACGCCTCATAGCATTTTAATCGCAGATCGCAGCAAAGACATATGAAATGGATCTAAGCCACGGTCCGTGTGAGCCCTAATGTAGAAGATGTACGTCATGGTCGTCGGGTTTTGCCGAGGCCAGCGTTCTTCAACAGGAAGTGCAGCGCGTGCCGTCATGGATATGCAGGCAGGCATCAGGAAATAACAATAAAGGCGGTCAAGCCATGTTCAAACAACCGAAAGTACGTCAAGCAGGGCTCATTCTTTTTGCCACGACGCTGTTGTTGATTTTGCCGAATCTGACCAAGGTCATTGGCTGAATCAAGCGGCGGATGCGATCAATCGCCAGCGAATAGATGACTGGCCCGCTATCCGGGCCCGTGCGGCTGTGCCAATCTTTGCGCCTTTCCACGACAGGGATGGCGTTCATTTGAAAGCGCTCATTGTGTTCGGGGCGCTGCTGCTCAGCACGCCCTTGTCAGCCGCTCAGCTTGATCTGCAGTTGGGCGCCACCGCGCGCACCTGGCAGACCGAGGAACTGCTCAAGCATCCTCAAGTGCAAACCCTGACGATCAAAGATGATGTGTCCTACAAAAGGGACATGACCTATCGCGTCGTGCCCATGGCTGCGTTGCTGACCGGCATCAAGCCGCAGGACCATCTGCAAGCGGTGGCGCTGGACGGCTTTGCCGCTGAGTTGGCGGCAGCACCGCTGCTCAACCGTGACGGCGCGCGAGCGTGGCTGGCCATCGAAGACCCGGCACAGCCATGGCCACCGCTAGGAGAAGGCAAACACAGTGCCGGGCCGTTCTATCTGGTCTGGAGCGATCCGCAGAAAGGCCCTATCAGCCCCGAACAATGGCCATTCGAAGTGGCGAGCATCAAGCGCATGGCTCCCGTGGCCGAGCGCTTCCCTGCCCTGCTGCCTGACCCGGCACTGAAGGCGGATGATCCGGTGAATCAGGGTTTCGCGCTGTTTCAGAAAAATTGTCTGGCCTGTCACCGTTTGAACGGCGCGGGGGATGCGCAATTCGGGCCGGATCTGAATATTCCGTACAACCCGACCGAATACTTCGGCGCGGACTTCCTCAAGCGTTACATCCGCGATCCGCAGAGCTTGCGTCAGTGGCCGCAGGCGAAGATGCCGGGGTTCTCTGCAACGGTGTTGCCGGATGGGGAGCTGGAGATGCTGGTGGGGTATCTAAAGCACATGGCTGGACGCAAGGTTAAGCCCTGACGCCATTCCTTGTAGGAGTGAGCCTGCTCGCGATAGCGGAATGTCAGTCAGCATTGATGTGTCTGACATATCGCTATCGCGAGCAGGCTCACTCCTACAGGGGTTATCTGTAAGCCTTATTGTTGCTGTACGGAAATGACCGGCGTCGGCGATACCAGCACCTTCGCATGCATCTGCTCACACCCGCCGCCACGGCGCATGCCGCGTACCGGGCAGGCATCCAGATAATCCAGACCCACCGCCAGTTTCAGGTGCCGCTCGGGCCGCGCCAGTTGATTGGTCACGTCGAAGCTGTACCAGGCGTCATCCAGCCAGGCTTCCGCCCAGGCGTGGCTGGCCAGATGCTCGCAATCCTCGCTGTACAGATAGCCCGACACATAGCGTGACGGAATCCCCAAACTACGGGCACAGGCCAGAAACGCGTGGGTATGGTCCTGGCAAACACCGGCGCGGCCGGCAAACGCTTCGGCGGCGCTGGTGTCGACTTCGGTCGAACCCGGCGTATAGGTCATGTACTGATTCAAGCCCTGCATCAAGTCGATCAGCGCGGTGCGATCACGGCGCTGCTTGCAGGATTTTTCCGCGAATGCGCGCAGCGCCTCGTCCGCCTCGGTCAGGCGGGTGAAGCGCAGGAATGGCAGCGCCGACTGGCTCTCGTGCTCGGCCTCGCGCAGTTCGTCGATATCGACCTGCCCGCGCGCCCCGATGATGATCGCTTCGTGCGGTTCATCCATGGTCAGCACGTGGAGGATATTGCCGAACGGATCGAGTTGCGCACGCACCGGACGCGGCAGATCGAGCTGCCAGCTCAGCACATGCTGACGTTCGCTGTCATGGGGTGTCAGACGCAGGTACTGGATGCTCGCGCGCACCTGATCTTCGTAGTGATAGGTGGTCTCGTGGCTAATGGAGAGTCTCATGCAGCCTCCAGGTAGGAACTGTGGATGGCGTTGCCCAGCTGGCGCACCAGCGGGATGAATTCGGTCAGCCAGGCGTGCAGGCCTTCCTCGAGGATTTCATTGATGCCGGTGTAACGCAGGCGCGCATCCATCTCCGCAGCCAGACGTTGCGCCGGTCGCCCGTTGGCACCGGGCAGCTGCGCGAGGATCTGGTCGATCTCTTCGGTGCAGGCTCGCAGCGATCGCGGCACATCGGCGCGCAACAGCAGCAATTCGGCGACATGTCGGGCGCCGGGCGCATCACGATAGATTTCGGTGTAGGCCTCGAAGGACGACAGCGCACGCAGCAAGGCACTCCACTGGTAATACGCGTGCGCGGTGCCGTCGCTGACGGCTTCGGCCTGATCGCCAGCCATTTCATAACGCGCATCGAGCAAGCGCAGCGTGTTGTCCGCGCGCTCGATGAACGTACCCAGACGAATGAAGCGAAACGCGTCGTTGCGCATGATCGTGCCGTAGGACGCGCCGCGAAACAGGTGCGAACGCTCCTTGATCCATTCGCAGAAACGGCTCATGCCATAGCGGCTCAGGCCTAGTTCCGCGATCCCGCGAATTTCCAGCCAGGTCGCGTTGATGTTTTCCCACATGTCCGCCGTGATCCGTCCGCGCACCGCATGAGCGCTGGCCCGTGCGGCGCCGAGGCAACTGTAGATGCTGGCCGGGTTGGCCGCGTCGAGGGCGAAAAAGTGCAGCAGGCGTTCGGCATGCAGCGCGCCGTGACGCTCCAGATAATCATCGAGGGTGCCGGTGATCAGTAGCGGCATCGCCAGTTCGTGCAAACCGTCGCCGCGGCCGTCCTGCGGCATCAACGACAGTGAATAACTGATGTCGAGCATGCGCGCGAGGTTTTCCGCGCGCTCCAGATAACGCGACATCCAGTACAGATCCGAGGCAGTTCTACTTAACATGGCAAGCTTCCTTCAATCCTCGACCACCCAGGTGTCCTTGGTTCCGCCACCCTGAGAGGAATTCACCACCAGGGAGCCCTCGCGCAGGGCGACACGGGTCAAACCGCCGGGCACCACCCGGGTTTCGCGCCCGGACAAGACAAACGGGCGCAAATCGATATGGCGCGGCGCGATGCCGTTTTCGACAAAGGTCGGACAGGTCGAGAGCGACAGCGTCGGTTGGGCGATGTACGCATGCGGCTTGGCTTTGATACGCTCGCGAAAGGCATCGATTTCCGCCGTCGTCGCGGCCGGCCCCACAAGCATTCCGTAACCGCCGGAGCCCTGGGTTTCCTTGACCACCAGATCTGGAAGATTGGCCAGCACGTGGGACAGTTCAGACGGGTTGCGGCATTGCCAGGTCGGTACGTTTTTCAGGATCGGTTCTTCATCGAGGTAGAAACGGATCATGTCGGTGACAAACGGATACACCGACTTGTCATCCGCGACGCCAGTGCCGATCGCGTTGGCGAGCACGACATTGCCGGAGCGGTAGGACGACAGCAGCCCCGGCACGCCAAGCATCGAATCCGGATTGAAAGCCAGCGGATCGAGAAAGGCGTCATCAAGGCGTCGATAGATCACGTCGACCGCTTTCGGGCCATCGGTGGTACGCATGAACACCTTGTCGTCACGCACGAACAGATCCGCGCCCTCGACCAGTTCCACGCCCATTTCCCGCGCCAGAAACGCATGCTCGAAAAACGCGCTGTTGAAGCGCCCTGGCGTCAGCACCACCACGCTCGGGTCGTCGATCGGGCTTGAGCTTTTCAGGGTGTCGAGCAACAAATTCGGGTAATGATCGATCGGCGCGATGCGCTGGGCCGAAAACAGCTCGGGAAACAGGCGCATCATCATCTTGCGGTCTTCGAGCATGTAGCTCACGCCGCTCGGCGTACGCAGATTGTCCTCGAGCACGTAATAGGTGCCGTCGCCGTCGCGCACCAGATCGACGCCGGAAATGTGCGAATAGATATCGCGGTGCAGATCCAGGCCTTGCATCGCCAACTGGTATTGCTCGTTGGCCAGTACCTGTTCGGCGGGAATGATCCCGGCCTTGATGATGCGCTGCTCGTGGTACAGGTCGGCGAGAAACATGTTCAGCGCCTTGACCCGCTGAATGCAGCCGCGCTCGACGATCCGCCATTCGCTGGCAGGAATGCTGCGCGGGATGGTGTCGAAAGGAATCAGGCGCTCGGTGCCCTGCTCGTCACCATAGAGCGTGAAGGTAATCCCGGCGCGATGGAACAGCAGATCGGCTTCTCGCCGTCGTTGCGCCAGCAGTTCATCCGGCGTATCGGCCAGCCATCGGGCGAACTCGCGATAATGCGGGCGAACCTGGCCGCCGGCATCGTACATCTCATCAAAATAGGTGCGGATCATGCCGTACTCCTTGTCACCCGGACATACAGGCCTTCGCAAGGCCCGTGCCATCGGCATAAACGCTTTGATTTCAATCGGTTGGATATTCACATCGCAGACACCGCACCATTCCTGTGCGACAAATGCTCCAACAGGATTGCCCCCGCTTCATTGCGACGCATTGCAACGCCTATCACCAGCATAGTCAGAACTGATTTCACTGCCCGGCGCGGCGTACGGATAATCCGCGCATTCGCTGCAAAACTTCGCCGTCAACAGCCTCGCGAAGTCGCCCGCTCAACTGACCTGGACTGCTCCGGCAGCCCGCCCGCTGTAGCCCTCAAGGGATTCAGTCGCGTATCGCTCTTCCCTTTTAGCCACCCTCTCCGGTGGCTTTTTTTTGCCTCGGATTCTTGTTTCAGGGTTTTGCCACAGCGTTTGCGCAGGGCACAAACTACAACGGCCGACCCAAAGGTCAGCCGTTGCTCAACAAGTCTTGCAAGCGATCAGTTCAAACGGTGGCGGTTGCGCACCTCCTGCTTGACGCCCCAGCCCTCGATGATGCCGCCCAGCGGTTCGACCACGGCGGAAAAGCCCTGCTCGAAATCACCGATATCGTCATAAGTCGCGTACATGACCTTGCTGAGTTCCAGCGACCAGGCGCCGTCGTCCCGCGCGCTGACCTGGGCATTGATGGATTCACCGCGATAGTTGCCTGCCGCCCTGCGCGCCCGCTCCTCGTCCGGGAAAATGGCGTAGAACTCGATGGGATGAAATCTTGAAAAATCGAAACCGCCTTCTTTCATGCGGCGCAGAACATTGCTGCTGATGTCTTCTTGATAGGCTGTGCTCATGAATCGTCCCCCTCGCATAGATGGATAGACTTTCCGTATTCCCGCCCCGGGCCTGTGGCCTAAGTACGTCGACAACGCTGCGGTTGCATGCGGGAAACAAGCATGTAGCTGACAAGACCAGACCTTAGCGATCCATTCGCTGATCTCCCTTGCAGAGTAGCCGCAAGAGAGCGGCGCTGCCAAGGCCTGGTTTACGAGATGACAGGAAGTGTTCAGATTGGCGTGATGCTGCGGATCTCGATGCCGTTCTGGGTCTTGAGGTTTTTAACGCCAGCATCGGCGGTGCGTCCTTCCAGATCGTTCAGATCCAGTTGGGCAGCCACCGGAAGGAGCCTTTCCTTGATCAGCCGGGCGGCTTCATCGTCGGTCGGGCATTCCTCACGTTCGAAGATTTCATCAACGATTTCACCATGATCATCCACGAAAGTGACTTTCCACTTTTGCATCAGTGCCTCCTCGATCAACCCGTAGATGGGCTTACCTCTATCTGGACGTTTTGCCGCGATAGTTGGTTCAAAAGGATTACACAGGGCGATGATCAAATTGCAGGAGTGAGTCTGCTCGCGATTGCGGTTTGCCAGTCACACAGATATCGACTGATAAACAGCTCTCGCGAGCAGGCTCACTCCTACAGCGGTACTGTGTTGAAAATCAGTTATTGCCCGGCTTGTTGATCGCCTGCAGCACGTATTGCGGCAAGGCGAATGCGCCGATGTGAATTTCCGGGTTGTAGTAACGGGTGACGATGCCGCTGCCGATGAAGCGCTGTTGCAGGGTCTCACGGCTGAGTTTGCGGTAGGCCGGGTTGGTCGAGCCCCAGGCGAAGGTCATCGAACCGCCGATGTAGGTCGGCACCGCCGCCTGATAGAAATGCCAGTCCGGGAACAGGCTGTTGAGGCGACCGGCGGTGGTCTTCACTTCGTCGATCTGCATGAACGGTGTGCCGTTCTGCGTGACCAGGATGCCGCCCTCGTTTAGGCAGCGGTGGCAGGCCTGGTAGAAGTTCTCCGAAAACAACACTTCGCCCGGGCCGATCGGGTCGGTGGAGTCGGAGATGATCACGTCGAATTTTTCCGTGGTGGTGGCGACGAAACGCATGCCGTCGTCGATCACCAGGTTCAGGCGTGGATCGTCATAGGCGCCGGCGGAGTGGTTCGGCAGGAACTCTTTGCACATGTCGACCACGGTGCCGTCGATTTCGACCATGGTGATGTGCTCGACGCCAGCGTGCTTGGTCACTTCGCGCAGCATGCCGCCGTCACCGCCACCGATGATCAGCACACGCTTGGCGCTGCCGTGGGCGAGGATCGGCACATGGGTGAGCATTTCGTGGTAGATGAATTCGTCGGCTTCGGTGGTCTGGATCACGCCGTCCAGCGCCATCACCCGGCCCATGCGCGGGTTCTGGAAAATCACCAGATGCTGGTGTTCGGTGCGCACTTCGTGCAGCAGTTTTTCCATGCGAAAACGCTGGCCGTAGCCTTCGTAGAGGGTTTCCAGGTACTCGCTGGTTTTGGTGACGGTCATGGTCAAGTGCTCCGATGAAATGCGCGGGCGCCAATCGTGGGGAACGATTGCCCGGGAAAGGCGCGCATTCTACGTTGCCGAAGATGACAGGTCGAACCTCACTTCACCGTCGGAGCACAATCCTTTGTAGTAGTGAGCCTGCTCGCGATTGCGGTTTGCCAGCCACAGAGATATTGACTGATAGATAGCTATCGCGAGCAGGCTCACTCCTACAGGGTACTGCGGTGATCCTGACATCAGGTCAGACCCGCACATTGCCCCGCGGTCCGGCAATCGCCCAGATGATCAGGCCCAGCACCGGCAGGAGGATGATCAGCAGCACCCAGACAATTTTCATTCCGGTGGACGCGCCGCTTTTCAGCACATTGATGATGGCCCAGATGTCGAGGGCGAGGATGATCAGGCCGATCAGACCGTTGAACGTGGAACCCATAATGTCGCTCCAGAATAGTGGCATGCACTTCTAGGATAGACGGCCTTGCGCAGGGTTCCGTTTTATTGCGAATCAGACGTAAACGGCGACCTTCAAGGCTTCGAGTGCCGGTGCAGCGCTGATGCCGAGTTCGGCGCACAGCTCCAGTACGCGCGGCACGTCGTTGCCGTAGACCAGCACCATCTGCAGTTCGTCGTCGAGCAACTGGCTGAAATTCATCAGCGTGTAGCCGCCATTTACCTTGTTCAGACTGCTCATCTGCACCTGAATGCGATTGAGCGCGGTCAGGGCTTCGGTCCTGGCCAGTTGCTTGGGCTTGAGGTTGAAGTCCACGCCGGGCCCGAACGAGGCGACGATTTGTGCGAACAGATCAGCGTAGGTATCGGCCTGGAACAGCACGGTTTCAGGCAGGCTGCCCACCACCACCCACTCTCCCAACGGAATCGGGAAAGTGTCGTCGTAATTGATGTCCGGGTTGGCGGTCAGAAAGGCGTCGGCATCGGCGTAGGCTTGCGCCGCTTCGTCTGCCACTTTCAGGATCTCGTCCTCGCCCATGCAGCCGGAGCTGATTTTGCTGATGAGTTCGACGAGTGCGGCTTTCATGAGGGCGGATCCTGTGGCGAAGGGAGATTTCAAGGGCGCGAAGGATAGCGCATTCTCTGCTTCGCCACAGTCCGGCGGGGCGGATTTCAGCCCAACAGCTTCTCGAGTTGCGCGGTGGTATCGACGGCACCCATGGTCCGCGCTGCGTCGAGCGCGGTAACGCCATTGGCATCCTTGGCCTTGGGATCGGCGCCCTTGCTGATCAGGTAATCGACGATTGCAACACGATTGAACATCGCCGCCATCATCAACGCGGTACGGCCATCAAAGGACGAACCTTCGATCTCGGCACCTGCTTCGACCAGCGCTTTGACCACCGCCAGATCACCTTTGAACGCGGCGCCGGCAATCGGGCTCTGGCCATTGCCATTGCGCATTTCCGGATCAGCCTTGTGCTTGAGCAACACATTCACGGCATCGACGTGACCGTAGTAGCTGGCGAGCATCAGCAAGGTGTCGCCCTTGCTGTTTTTCAGGTTCACCGGCAAACCGGCCGTCACCAAACGATCAAGCATTTCGGCATCACCGTCACGCGCCTTGTTGAAGACCTGCTCGGTGAATTCGGCAGCTTCTTCCGGGGTCATCTGGCGGCTTTGGTCGGACATGGGGCAACTCCACTTCGGTCAATCGGAAAGCCGACAGTTTCCCGAGGCAGAGGAAAACTGTCACCCTCTTTTTCCACAGCACAGCGATAGCCGAAATCAATAACGATGCTTGCCCTCGAGAATTTCCGCCAGCACCGGCTCGGTGACTCGGCTATACGTCTGCGTGCCGGGCAGCCACGCATAAATCGGGTCGCCCCCCGTCTGGCTGGGGTCGAAGCCTTCATTCTTGAGACGGGTTTTCTGGTATTTGAAGGTGCCGGTGGTTTCCATTTTCACCTTGACCCGCAGGAACAACGGCACCGCATAGGACGGCAGGCGCTCGCGGGCGAAGGCCAGCAGCTCGGCGAAATCCAGCGTCGCCAGGGATTCCGCTGGAGTGATTGCCGCCATCCCGGCGCGGCCGTTGGTGTCGGGGATTTCCACGCCGTACGCCACCGCCTCGGAGATGTGCGAGTGTTGCAGCAGGAGATTTTCGACTTCTGTGGTCGAGACGTTCTCGCCCTTCCAGCGATAAGTGTCACCGAGGCGGTCGACAAATTGCGCATGACCGAAGCCGATGTTGCGCAGTAGATCGCCGGTGTTGAAATAACGGTCACCTTGGGTGAAGACGTCTTGCAGCACGACCCTGGCGGTTTTCTGCGGGTCGGTGTAGCCGTCCAGCGGGGCTTTTTCGTCGATCCGCGCCAGCAACAGCCCCTCCTCGCCCTTGCCGACCTTGCGCATGAAACCATCGGCGCTGCGCAGCGGCTCGCCACTGTCGTGATCGTAGGCCACCAGCTCCCAGGCCATCAGCGAGAAACCGATGGTGTTGTCAAAGTTGAGCACGTTGGTGAAACCGATATTGCCGTCGCTCGCCGCGTACAGCTCGCAGATGTGCTCCACAGCAAAACGGCTCTTGAACTCGGCCCATGCGCCGGGGCGCAGACCGTTGCCGATCATCTTGCGTACATCGTGACGACTGTCGTCGGCACTCAGGGGCTGATCGACCAGATAGCGGCACAACTCGCCGACGTAGCCGATGGTGGTCGCGCGATAGCGGCGTACGTCGTTCCAGAACTGACTGGCGCTGAATTTGCGCCGGATCGCAAAACCCGCGGCGCCGTTGACCGCCGAACCCCAACACACGCACAAACCGGTAGCGTGGTATAGCGGCAAGGTGCAATAGACGACGTCGTCAGAGCTCATGTCGAGGGCGATCGTGCCGAAACTGGCGGAGCTGCGCATCCAGCGCCCATGCTTGAACACCCCGGCCTTGGGCAGGCCGGTGGTGCCAGAGGTGTAGATGTAGAAACACGGATCGTTGCAGAAGATCTGCTGGCTGCTCGGCGGGTTGTCGCTGCTGGCATCGGCGCTGGCGCTGATCAGGTTGATGAAGCCGTCGGGCGCGATGCCCGGATGGCTGAAGGTGTCCTGATCGGCCACGAACCAGATGCGTTGCGCGGCAATCGACACTTGCTCGCGGACGGCGGCAAACGCAGGCAGCAACTCGTCGCCGACCACGATCGCCACCGGAGCGACCAGATTGACACTGTGAATCAGCGTATCGCGGGTCTGTGCGGTATTGAGCAAGGCACTGACCGCGCCGACCTTGGCCAGCGCCAGAATGGTCACCAGCAATTCCGGGCGGTTCTCGATAAACACCGCCACTACGTCGCCCTTACCGATGCCCTCCCCGCTCAGGTAGTGAGCGATGCGATTGGCCCATTGATTGACCTGCGCGTAAGTCAGCCGCACATCGTCCTGCATCAATGCCGGGCCGTCGGGGTTGCGCAGCGTCGCTTGTTCGAACGTCCAGCCAAGACCGCAGCTCTTCGTCGGGTCCGTGACGTTGGCCGCTTTCATGCCCTTGACCACCCGCGGGATGGCTTTGGCAATCATCGGCAGCTTGCGGAGCATCATGCCCCAGGTAATCGTGTCGCTTGGCGCGTGACGCATGAAAGCTCCCCGTTCGACCTTGGCTGGCCGATGTTTTTATTGTCGGGCCTGGCTTGAAGCAACCGGCGCCTTCGAGCGCGGGTCGAGCTTGAAAATACGTCAGCGCTTTGCGGGCTGTACACGCGGTTTTTGCAATGTTTTGTATCCGCCGGTCGCGCGGCCCCAGCGACGATCTTCACTCCGGAATTTGGTTCCATGGTGCCAGGAATAATCCCGCAAAATGCAGGATGCACGATGGCCATTCATGCAGTTTGCACGACGATCAAAATCCATCGATCTCATAACGCGTTGTTTTTAAAGCATTTTTTAAATCATAAATGCTGGCACAAACGCTGCAACCTCCTGTGCATGCTTGCCATTCAAGTACATACGGAGCTGATGACATGAGCCTGATTCAAGAAAAATTTACATCGCTGTTCTCCAACTACGAAGTCAGCACTGCCCCACGTCCTGACGGTGGCATCCTGCTCACTCTGCGTAGCAGCGACGGCAAAGTCTTCAAACGCGCACTCTCGTATCAGCAACTGCACGCTGGCGACCAACTGTCGTGGGCGATCAGTGCAATCCGTCGTGACCTGGCCGAACAAGCCAGTGAGCTGCCGCAAATTGCAATGCTGCAGAGCCAGCAGCGTTTTGCCCTGCCGACGTATCACTCGCTGTAACTCGCTTTAAACAAAAACAGGCCGTGGAGCATGCGCTTCACGGCCTGTTTGTTTTTGTCCGCCACAAAACCCTGTGAGACCAGTTTGCTTGTTTTGTTGGCCACAAAACCCTGTGGGAGCCAGCCTGCTGGCGATTGCGGTGGGTCAGGCGACATCTGTTTTGCTGATCTGCCGCTATCGCCAGCAGGCTGGCTCCCACATTGGGCTTATGTGTACTTAGAAGGCTTCGGGTTCGATGCCGGTGAAGCTGTCGACGGTGATGTGGCTTCCCAGCTCCCCGCCTTCACGCGCCAGGCCGCAGGTCTGCAGGCCAGCGGCTTGCGCCGCGTCCAGTTCTTCGACGATATCCGAAAGGAACAGGATTTCCTCGGGCGCCACGCCCAGCGCTTGCTGGATGTTGGTGTAAGACTGCGCCTCGCGCTTGCCGCCCGACGTGGTGTCGAAGTAACCGCTGAACAGCGGCGTCAGATCCCCCGCCTCCGAGCAGCCGAAAATCAGCTTTTGCGCCTGAATCGAGCCGGACGAGTAGACAAACAGTTGATAACCGGCCTGATGCCAACGTTGCAGGGCTTCAACGGCATCCGGGTAAACATGCCCCTTCAATTGCCCGGCGTGATAACCCTCAGCCCAGACCATGCCTTGCAGGGCCTTGAGCGGCGTGGCTTTGCGATCTTCGGCGATCCAGCCAAGGAGGATTTCAACAACCCGTTCAATGTCCGCGTTCGGCTCGTTGCTGTCACGGCGCACGGCATCAAGCTGTTCGGCGACATCGGCACGCTCTGCGTTCTGGCGCACGAAGTCCGGCAGATGTTTGGCCGCGTACGGAAACAGCACGTCGAACACGAAACTGACCGCGCTGGTGGTGCCTTCGATATCGGTGAGGATGGCTTTGATCGACACGGGCTCAATCCTCCAGACGCGGGAAGCGGCCGGCGATGTCTTCGCCGGTGAAATTGGCAACCCAGCCTTCCGGGTTGTTGAACAGACGGATCGCGACAAAATGCGGATGTTCGCCCATGTCGAACCAGTGCCTGGTGCCTGCCGGAACCGAGATCAGATCGTTCTTCTCGCAAAGCACCGCATAGACGTAATCGTCGATGTGCAGGGTAAACAAGCCACGGCCGGCGACGAAAAATCTGACTTCGTCTTCACCGTGCCGATGCTCTTCGAGGAACTTGGCGCGCAATTCGGCTTTTTGCGGATGATCGCTGTTGAGGCTGATCACATCGACGGTGATGTAGCCACGCTCGGTCATCAGTTGGTCGATCTGCTCTTTATAAGCGCTGATCACCTCTTCCTGGGTGGCGCCGGGCTGAATCTTCGCCGCGGCTTGCCAGCGGTCGAAGCGCACGCCCTGCTCGGCCAGCGTCGAGGCGATGTCTTCGAAATGGGTCAGCACCTTGTTGGGAATCTCAGGGCTGGAAACGTGGTAAACGGACAGGCTGCTCATGGGCAATTCCTCGGTATCGGCCTTGCCGTCCGGCTCTTGCAGACCGGTCGGGCAGTGCATTTGATCAGGCAAACGGGCTGCTTGTGGTGAAGTCAGCCTTGGCGGTTCATGACGCTGCGGGTTTTCAACTCGCATTCAAACAGAAATTCAAAGGCCTCGATCTGCCGCAGCGCGTCGCTCATCTGCGCGCCCCAGGTGTACAGGCCGTGGCCGCGAATAAGGTAGCCGACGCAATCGGGATGGGCGTCAAGCCAAGGCTGCACCTTGGCGGCGAGGCGCGCAATGTCCTGATCGTTGTCGAAAATCGGCACACGCACGCGCGATTCGTGGGTCGAGATGCCGCTGAAGGCTTTTTGCAGTTCGTAGTCTTCGAACTCAATAAAGTCGTCCGGCGTCAGGCGCGACAGCACCGTGGCGTTCACCGAATGGGTGTGCAGCACCGCGCCGATCTCCGCGCGCCAGCTATAAAGCTGGGTGTGCAGCAGGGTTTCGGCGGAGGGCCTTTTGCCCGGCTCCAGACTGTTGCCGGAGAGATCGGTGGCAAGCACATCGTCCAGGCCCAACTGGCCCTTGTGCTTGCCCGACACGGTCAGCAGCGCTTCGCTCGGCGACAGGCGCGTCGAATAGTTGCTGCTGGTGGCCGGCGACCAGCCGCGACCGTAGAGAAAGCGCCCGGCGTCGACGATTTGCTGAGCGAGTTGTTCACGGGTAAGGCTCATGGCCTGTCCTCTTGCATACGTGTGGCAATGATAACGGCCGCGGCGAGCGCCGCGAGACTGGCAATACTGAACGTCAATGTCGCGCCCAGGGCATTCCAGCTGTAGCCGGAATACAGCGCGCCAAGCGCACCGCCGGTGCCGGCCAGCGCCGCGTACAGCGCCTGGCCCTGGCCTTGTTGACGTGCGCCGAAGCTACGTTGCACGAACGCGATGGCAGCGGCGTGAAAGCTGCCGAAAGTCGCCGCATGCAGCACCTGGGCGAACAGCAGCACCCAGAGAAATTCGGCAAATGTGCCCAGCAACACCCAACGCAGCGCCGCCAGCAGAAAGCTAGCCATCAGCACCCGCCGCAGGGAAAACCGCGCGAGAATCCGGCTCATGGCCATGAACATCAAAACCTCGGCCACCACCCCCACCGCCCACAGCATGCCGATCACGCCGCGACTGTAACCGAGTCGCTCAAGGTGCAAGGTCAGAAAGGTGTAATACGGGCCGTGGCTCATCTGCATCAGCGCCACGCAGGCATAAAACGCCAGCACGCCGGGGTTGCGCAACTGCTTGAGAAAGCCCTCGCCGCTCGGTCGATTGCCTTGCGGCGGCTGCGCATTGGGCACCCACAGGCTGCTGAGGACGATGCCGGCCATGATCAATACCAGCGCCGCCGGGTAAATGTCCAGGCTCAACCATTCGAACAACCGGCCCAGCGCAACCACGGTGATGATGAAACCGATCGAGCCCCACAGGCGGATCTGGCTGTAGCGCGAAGTCTGGCCCTGCAAGTGCGCCAGGGTGATGACTTCGAACTGTGGCAGTACCGCGTGCCAGAAAAACGCATGCAGGGCCATGACCATCGCCAGCCAGGCGTAGCTCTTGCTGACAAAGATCAGCGAAAAGGTCAGCAGCGTGCACACCGCGCCAAAGCGCACGATGGCCAGACGCCTGCCGGTGTAGTCGCCGAGCCAGCCCCAGATGTTCGGCGCCACGCAGCGCATCAACATCGGGATCGCCACCAGCTCACCGATGCGCGCCGCGCTGAAGCCAAGATGATCGAAGTACAGCGCCAGAAACGGCGCCGTCGAACCGAGCAAGGCGAAATAGAACAGATAGAAACTGGACAGCCGCCAGTAAGGAAGCGCCGCCACGCTCAGGCCGCGGCGTTCGACGAGTCAGCCATCAAAGCTGACCCAGCACCGGAGTACTCACGCGCACGTCGGCGTTCTGCCCACGGTGGCGCAACAGGTGATCCATCAGCACGATGGCCATCATCGCCTCGGCAATCGGCGTGGCACGGATGCCGACGCACGGGTCGTGACGGCCCTTGGTGATCACGTCGACCGGGTTGCCGTGAATATCGATCGAACGGCCCGGGGTGGTGATACTTGATGTCGGCTTCAACGCCAGATGCGCGACGATCGGCTGGCCCGAAGAAATGCCACCGAGAATGCCGCCGGCGTTGTTGCTGAGGAAACCTTCCGGAGTCATTTCGTCGCGGTGCTCGGTGCCGCGCTGGGCTACCGAGGCGAAACCGGCACCGATTTCCACGCCCTTGACCGCGTTGATGCTCATCAGCGCGTGGGCCAGTTCGGCGTCGAGACGGTCGAAAATCGGCTCGCCCAAGCCAGGCATGACGCCTTCGGCAACCACGGTGATCTTCGCGCCGACCGAGTCCTGATCGCGACGCAACTGGTCCATGTAGGCTTCCAGCTCCGGCACTTTGTCCGGGTCGGGGCTGAAAAAGGCGTTTTCTTCCACCGAATCCCAGGTCTTGAACGGGATTTCGATCGGGCCGAGCTGGCTCATGTAGCCACGAATGACGATGCCTTGGCTGGCCAGGTACTTCTTCGCAATCGCCCCCGCCGCCACGCGCATTGCGGTTTCGCGCGCCGAGCTGCGACCGCCGCCGCGATAATCGCGCTCGCCGTACTTTTGGTGGTAGGTGTAGTCGGCGTGGGCCGGGCGGAACAGATCCTTGATCGCCGAGTAGTCCTTGGACTTCTGGTCGGTATTGCGGATCAACAGGCCGATTGAGCAGCCGGTGGTGCGCCCTTCGAACACGCCGGAAAGGATTTCGACTTCATCGGCTTCCTGGCGTTGAGTGGTGTGGCGGCTGGTGCCCGGCTTGCGGCGATCGAGGTCGCGCTGCAGATCTTCCAGGGAAATCTCCAGGCCCGGCGGGCAGCCGTCGACAATGGCGACCAACGCCGGACCATGGCTTTCGCCAGCGGTGGTGACAGTGAACAACTTGCCGTAGGTATTGCCGGACATGCAGGACGCTCCGTGAAATCAAACCCGAATTCTTGATGCGCGCCAGTATACGCAGGCTAACCGAGTAGTTCATCCTCGAACCTTGGCGGTGTTGGCGAGTCCAACCGGCACCTTGGCGAATGATGGCGTGATGATGCTGCGAGTTTTGATTTTGAGTCTTACCCTGTTCACGGGCTTTGCCCAAGCGACGGTCCTGCAACGGCCAATGACTTTGACTACGGGCAACGGCGAACTTTTCGGTTCACTGTTGCTGCCAAAGTCTGACAGCCCGGTGCCGGTTGTCCTGATCATTTCCGGCTCCGGTCCTACCGATCGCGACGGTAACAACCCCGACGGCGGGCGCAATGACAGCCTCAAGCGTTTGGCCTGGGTGCTGGCCAAACACAACATCGCCAGCGTGCGTTACGACAAGCGCGGAGTGGCCGCGAGCCTCGCCGCGACGCCGGACGAGCGCAATCTGTCGGTGGAGGCTTATGCGGCGGATGCCGTGGCTTGGGGGCAGAAGCTCAAGGCCGACCCGCGTTTCGGCCCGCTGATCGTCCTTGGTCACAGCGAAGGTGCGCTGATCGCCAGCCTCGCCGCGCCGACACTCGATGCGGCGGCGGTGATTTCCTTGTCCGGCAGCGCTCGACCGGTCGATCAGGTGATCCGCGAACAACTGGCGCGCAGCCTGCCGCCGCCGCTGATGCTGCGCAGCAATGAACTGCTCGACAGCCTCAAGGCCGGTCGCACCGACGACAATGTGCCGCAACCGTTGCAGGTAATTTTCCGCCCGAGTGTGCAGCCATACCTGATTTCGCTGTTCCGTCAGGACCCCGCCAAAGCCTTTGCGCAGTTGCACATGCCGGCGCTGATCGTTCAGGGCAGCAATGACATTCAGGTCGGCACCGAAGACGCGAAGCTGCTCAAAGCGGCGAAACCGGACGCGCAGCTGGTGGTGATCGAAGGCATGAACCATGTGCTGCGCATCGTGCACAACGACATGAAGCGGCAATTGGCCTCGTACAAGGACCCGAATTTGCCGCTGGCCGCCGAGCTTGGTTCGGCGATCCTCGGTTTTATTGACGGACTTCGCTCCCGTTAACCGCTGTTTACCCTCCAGTCCTTGAAAAACCGGCCGATAAGCCTTTGTCGCCAGCGCAACGGCTGGTGACAAGCAGGGCATGGACAGGATCGCGCCGTTATGACTGATACCCAGACTTCACCCGACACCACCGCTGAAAAAGACGCACCGCCAGCGGTCGAGCTGCCGTGGGCGGATGTTCACGCCGAGCACCACAAGATGCTCCGCCTGGCGCCGCTGCAGACCGATCGCCATACCGGCGGCCGGCCGCTGCGCTTTGTCGAATTCGGTTACGCCGAGCGTCACAGCAAAGAACACAGCCTGATGCGCATGGCGATCAAACTGCCCGGCCAGCGCGTGCGCAAGGAACAGAACGTCCTCGACGTGTGGGCCGATCACAGCACCAAGCGTGTGCGTTTCGGCCCCGACAGCGGCTTGCAGATCGAACCGCTGAACCGTGGCATCGGCCGTTTCATCGCCGCGCAAGGCATCAACTGGGCGAAAAAACGCTGGCCCGGCTACACCGTCGACGGCATGGACCTGAACAACAAGGACGCACTGAACGAAGACACCCGTCTGCGTCGCGATCATTTTCTGCGGGTACACGGTTTCGATGTGGCGTATGCCGATGCCCAGCATCTCAAAGGCAGCATCAAGACCGTGCAGGTCGGCGACCTGCTCGGCGACTGGAACAGCGAAAAGCTGCAGATCGTCGAGATTCTTGAAGCGGCGCAGATGCTCCAGCAGGCCGAGCAGAATCTGGCCGAGCAGGAAGTGAAGCTGAAAAAGCAGGAAGAGAAAGTCAGCAAGTTCAAACGTGAAGACGCCGGGTTGCGTTTCACCATTACCTGTCTGGTGGCGTTTGCGGTGTTTCAGGCGGGGTTGTTGATCTGGATTGCTACGCACCGGTAAAGATTCAAGACCGAGGCGGTCCCATCGCGGGCAAGCCACGCTCCCACAGGTTTTGCGCCTACCCGAATGTTGCGGTACACACAAAAACCTGTGGGAGCGGGCTTGCCCGCGATGCTTTTAAGGGTCAGACGCGGGACGCGAACAGGGCCTGATGGTTGCGGCACTGCTCTGCCGTCAGCATGAACACACCATGCCCGCCACGGGCGAATTCGAGCCAGGCAAAATCCACTTCCGGGTACAACGCCTCGACGTGCACCTGGCTGTTGCCCACTTCAACAATCAGCAAGCCCTTCTCGGTCAGGTGATCTGCCGCTTCGGCGAGCATGCGCCGCACCAGGTTCAAGCCATCATCGCCACAGGCCAGGCCCAGCTCAGGCTCATGTTGATATTCGTCCGGCATGTCGGCGAAATCTTCCGCGTCCACGTAAGGCGGGTTCGACACGATCAGGTCGAAACGCTGCCCCGGCAAACCATCGAAACCATCGCCCTGCACGGTATAGACGCGCTCGTCGACGCCATGGCGCTCGATGTTCTGATTGGCCACTTCCAGCGCTTCGAACGACAGATCTGCCAACACTACTTCAGCATTCTGAAATTCGTAGGCGCAGGCAATACCGATGCAACCAGAACCGGTGCACAGGTCAAGAATCCGCGCCGGTTCGCTACCGAGCCACGGCGCAAAGCGGTTCTCGATCAACTCGCCAATCGGTGAACGCGGGATCAACACGCGATCATCGACGATAAACGACATGCCGCAGAACCACGCTTCGCCCAGCAGGTACGCCGTAGGAATGCGTTCTTCGATGCGGCGCTTGAGCAGGCGCTGCAGGTTGACCAGTTCGTCGTCTTCCAGCGCGCAATCGAGGTAGCTGTCGGCGATCTCCCACGGCAGGTGCAGCGCACCCAGCACCAGTTGCCGGGCTTCGTCCCAGGCATTGTCGGTGCCATGGCCGAAAAACAGATCCTCCCCATGGAAGCGGCTGACGGCCCAACGGATATGGTCGCGCAGGGTACGAAGTCGGGAAGTGATCACGGGCAGAACTCCTGAAAAAACGACTGGCGATTCTAACAGCCAAAACGCGTGACGACGACGCAGGAAAACCCGTGCGGCGACAGTAGGAGTTTTCTGTTTTTTGCATCAGCTATTGAACAGAAGGTGTAACTTGACAAGGCTGCAGGCCAATAACGACGGTGCCTACGATGGTAGCGATTCACAGAAGCGCTCAGCCAGAGGACAATGTCGCAAAAGCCCCACCCCAAGGAGCCCCAGAATGTCCGTTCCAAAAACGATGTTTCAACTCAGCGGTCGCGGTTACGCAGCGGCCACACTGAGTCATGCCACCGTGGTCATCATCGATGCCCAGAAAGAATATCTCAGTGGCCCGCTGGCCCTGAGCGGCATGGACGCGGCCGTCGCGAACATCAAACAACTGGTTGCCGCAGCCCGTGCCGCCGGTCGGCCGATCGTGCACGTGCGTCACCTCGGCACCGTCGGTGGACTGTTCGACCCGCAGGGCGAGCGCGGCGAATTCATCCCGGGCCTGGAGCCGCAAGGTGATGAAACCATCATCGGCAAACTGCTGCCGAGCGCGTTCCACGGTACCGAATTGCTCGACCGCCTGCAGAATCTGGGCTCGCTGGATCTGATCGTCTGCGGTTTCATGAGCCATTCCAGCGTCAGCACCACGGTGCGTGCAGCGAAGAATCTGGGTTTTCGCTGCACCCTGGTCGAAGACGCATGTGCCACCCGCGACTTGCCGTTCAAGGGCGGCGTGCTCAAGGCCGAGCAAGTCCAGGAAGCGGAAATGGCGATCATGGCGGACAACTTCGCCACCCTCGCCCTGACGCAAGACCTGATCTGATCTGCGCGGATGAGCGGCTTGCGGCGCCGCTCATCCATTAAGCCCGTTGATTTGCCGCAAATGCCATAGCCTCAGGAACAACCCGGTCAACTCCCGGTCGAAGGGCCGATACCCATTGAGGAAGGTCGGAATGAAGTTATCCGATGGATTTGACGCACGCCGCTTGCGGCCCAAAGGCCAAAGCAACTGGCGTTTTCGATTTGGCGCTGCGATCGCTGCCATTCTGGCGACGTTCGGCGTGCTGCTGGCGATGGCCGGGGCGGCCAGCCTGCTCGGGCGCCCACCGGCGCTGGGTGACTTGAACGCCACGCCGATGGGCTCGGCAATCATTCTGGCGGTCGGTCTGCTGTTTCTGTATTTCGGTGTCGCCCTGTGGCGCCGCTGCCGCCGTCGCGCACGGCAATCGCGGGAACTGAACATGTCCCCGCACCTGATGAAAAAACACGACTGACCGACGGCCTGGCTTTTTGCCGGGCCGTTTTGTTTCGACTTGGGTAAACTGGCCGCCCTTCGCGGAGGCTGACATGCAAGACGACGATTTTTCCCTGTTCAAAAGTGCCATCCAAGGCGTCAAGCCGATCAAGCACGACCGCGCCGACACCGGCAAACCCAAGGCTGACCGCGCGCAGATCGCCAAATTGCGCCAGTCCGCCACCGTGCGCAGCAACACCACCATCATCGACGGCCTGTCCGACCAGTTCGTGATCGACGTCGGCCCGGAAGACGAGCTGATGTGGGCCCGCGACGGGGTGCAGGAAAGTCAGATGCGCAAGCTCAAGATCGGCCAGATCCCGTTCGAAGGCAGCCTCGACCTGCATGGCATGAGCGTCGAGAAGGCCCGGGAAACCCTCTGGGCCTTTCTGGCCGAAGCGACGAAATTTGAAATCCGCTGCGTGCGCGTGACCCACGGCAAGGCTGTGCGTCTCGATGGCAAGCGGCCGATGATCAAAAGCCACGTCAACACCTGGCTGCGCCAGCACGCCCAGGTACTCGGTTTTTGTTCCTGCCAGGCGAAACACGGCGGCGCCGGCGCGGTTTACGTGATGCTCAAACGCACAATGATGGAAGGCCGCGACGAATAATCGCGTTACACCGAACTTGCAGGGTTGTGTCCGCCGCCGTACCCTTGCCGCTTGCGAAAATCCCCCCACAGGTAGTTTCATGTCCCTGGAACAGAATTACACCGCGATTCTCGGCCAACTGGGCGAGGACGTCTCCCGCGAGGGCCTGCTCGACACGCCAAAGCGTGCCGCCAAAGCCATGCAGTACCTCTGCCGCGGTTATGAACAGACGCTCGAAGAGGTCACCAACGGTGCCCTGTTCAGCTCCGACAACAGCGAAATGGTGCTGGTCAAGGACATCGAGCTGTATTCGTTGTGCGAACACCATCTGCTGCCGTTCATCGGCAAGGCGCATGTGGCCTACATCCCGAGCGGCAAGGTACTGGGCCTGTCGAAGGTCGCGCGGATCGTCGACATGTACGCTCGCCGCCTGCAGATTCAGGAAAACCTCAGCCGCCAGATCGCCGATGCCGTGTTGCAGGTGACCGGTGCGCTGGGTGTGGCCGTGGTGATCGAGGCCAAGCACATGTGCATGATGATGCGTGGTGTGGAGAAGCAGAACTCGTCGATGATCACCTCGGTGATGCTCGGTGAATTCCGCGAAAACGCCGCGACCCGCAGCGAATTCCTCAGCCTCATCAAGTAATTCGCCGCCGCAGAAAAAACCGGCTTTCATCGCCGGTTTTTTTTCGTCCGCGAAAAATCGGGTAAGCTGCGCGCCTTTCTCAATTCGCACCGTGAGGCTTTCAACGTGTTCGTCAAAGCGCTTCGTGTCGGCCTCGGCCAACTGGTTATCTTCGTCGATTTCATCACCCGCCCGGGCAAGAAAAAACGCCCGGCCGCGGCTCAGGCGCAAGTCGACGCCGCTGCCAAGGACCTGACCCTGTATCAGTTCCATGCCTGCCCGTTCTGCGTGAAGACCCGTCGCACGCTGCGTCGCCTGAATGTGCCGGTGGCACTGAAAGACGCGAAGAACAACGAACAGGACCGCCAGACCCTGCTGGAACAGGGCGGCCGCATCAAGGTGCCTTGCCTGCGCATTGAAGAGAATGGCCAGACGACCTGGATGTATGAATCCAAGGTGATCATTGATTATCTGGACAAGCGGTTTTCGGCGGTCTGATGGTTGGGCGGAGTTGCTGATGGCCCCGTCGCTGGCAAGCCAGCTCCCACATTGATCTGTGGCATTCAAAAAACCTGTGGGAGCTGGCTTGCCAGCGATGAGGCCTTCCCAGACACCAAAAATTCCAGACAAAAATAAACCGGCCACGAGCCGGTTTATTTGTTTTGTCAGGCCGCTTCATCCAACTGCGCCTTGCGCACCACCGCCGCTAATCTCTTGAGCCCTTCATCCAGCCGCGCCGGGTCGATGTGGCTGAAGTTCAGGCGCAGATGCCCAGGATGGTTATCCGGATCCGGAAAAAACGGCTCACCCGGCATGAACGCCACATCGTTGGCCAAGGCATCGTTGAGCAACGTTCGCGTGTCCAACGGTTGCTTGAGTGTCAGCCAGAAAAACAGCCCGCCCTGCGGCGTTTCCCAATCCGCCAATTCAGCAAAATGCTTCTCCAGCGCCGCTTGAAACGCATCGCGCCGTTGCCGGTAGAACCCGCGCAGCTCGCTCAAATGTTGCTGATACTTGTCGCTGCCGATCCACTGCAGCGCCTGCCATTGGCCGATGCGATTGGTGTGCAGATCGGCCGACTGCTTGAGTTTGAGCAAATGCGGGAACAGGTCGGGGCTGGCAATCAGATAACCGACGCGCAATCCCGGCAGCAGGGTTTTCGACACGGTGCCGGTGTAGATCCAGCTGGCGTTCTGCAAGCGGCCGGCGATCGGTCTGGCGCTGGCGCCGTCGAACGTCAGTTCGCGATAGGGCTCGTCTTCGATCAACGTCACGCCGAATTCATCGAGCAGCGCGGCGACGGCAGCACGCTTGGCTTCGCTGTAGCGCACGGCGGACGGGTTCTGAAAGGTCGGGATCAGGTAGATGAATGCGGGACGATGCTGTTCCAGGCGCTCGCGCAATTGCGCCAGATTCGGGCCGTCGACCTCTTGCGCGACGGTCAGGCAATCGGCGCCGAACAGCTGGAATATCTGCAGCGCGGCGAGATAGGTCGGCGCTTCCAGCAGAATTTCTGTGCCCTTGTCGATGTACAGCTTCGCCGCCAGATCGAGAGTTTGCTGCGAACCGCTGACCACCAGCACCTGACTCGCCAGGCAATCAAGCCCGAGCGCCCTCGCCTGCGCCGCCAAGGCTTCACGCAACGCCGGTTCACCCTCGCTCATGCCGTACTGGCCGAGCGAAAGCGGCATGTCGGCCCACTCGACTTTCGGCAGCATGGCCTCGGCGGGCAAGCCACCGGCAAACGACATCACCTCCGGACGCTGGGCGGCCGCAAGGATTTCGCGGATCAAAGAACTTTTAAGGCGCGTGACACGTTCGGAAAAAGCCATGGAAGTCACCGGTAGCGAGGCGTGAGGAAAATGAGTCAAACTGGTTGACTGAAATTACGCCAACGTGAGCGAGTACGTCAACATGCTTGACCTTAAAAACCCGATCAGCCAGCAGCAGGCCATGGAAGCGTTTTTCTTCGGCTATCAGGCGTTCACTGCCAAGGCAGACGAAATGCTCGAGCGCCGCGGACTGTCGCGGGTGCATCAGCGCATCGTGTTTTTCATCGCGCGTTACCCGAATCTGAGCGTGAAGGAGTTGCTCGCGCTGCTCGGCGTGAGCAAACAGGCGCTGAACATGCCGCTGCGCCAGTTGCAGGAAATGCATCTGGTCGACAGCGTGGCGTCGCAGACCGACAAGCGTAAGCGCCTGCTGGAGTTGACAGCGGAAGGCGCAAAGTTCGAGCAGGCGCTGCGCCGCGAGCAGGTGAAATTACTCGAGCGGGTGTTTGCCGAGGCTGGCGAGGCGGCGGTGAATGGCTGGCTGGCGGTGAATGTGGCACTGGGTAAAAGCCAGGCAGCTCTCGATTGACTGTTCGGGCCTCATCGCTGGCAAGCCAGCTCCCACAGTGATCAGGGGAGTACACAGATATGAAGACACCCACGATTCCTGTGAAGCTGGCTTGCCGATAGGGCCTGAAGGGCCATATATCCCTATCAATGGACAAACTGAAGACAAAACCAAAAACAATATTTGCTTTATTTGTACACAAAAGCATAATCCACAGCGTGCGAGTTCCTGACCGCATGGTCAACAAATTCGCGTATGCCTCAAAGGGCCGCTGCCACCCCTCATGGGTCCGGCCCTGGAAATAACAATAAAACTCTTGAGGAGTACTCGCTGTGGAAAGCCGCAAATCCGAAGCATCGCCGCTGGATCTCTCGCCGCCCTTACGCACTGGCCTGCTGGAGCGTCTGTTTAAACTCAGCTTGCATGGCACCACGGTGAAGACCGAGCTGATTGCCGGTCTGACGACCTTCATCACCATGGCTTACATCATCTTCGTCAACCCGAACATCATGGCCGACGCCGGGATCGATCATGGTGCAGCCTTCGTCGCCACGTGTATCGCCGCCGCGCTGGGCTGCCTGTTGATGGGCCTCTACGCGAACTGGCCGGTGGGTCTGGCGCCAGGCATGGGCCTCAACGCATTCTTCACCTACACCGTCGTCGGAACCATGGGCTACAACTGGGAAACCGCACTGGGCGCGGTGTTCGTTTCCGGTGTGCTGTTCATGATCCTGACGTTCTCGCGCATCCGCGAATGGCTGCTCAACAGTATCCCGGTCAGCCTGCGCTTCGCGATGGGCGCCGGCGTCGGCCTGTTTCTCGGCCTGATCGGTCTGAAAACCGCTGGCATCGTCGTCGATAGCCCGGCCACCCTGATCAAGCTTGGCTCGCTGCGCGAACCCGGCCCGCTGCTCGCTGCGATCTGCTTTCTGATGATCGCGATCCTCAGCTACCACAAAGTCTTCGGCGCCATACTCATCAGCATCATCACCGTTACCCTCGCCGGTTGGGGCCTGGGCATCGTTCACTACCAGGGCGTCATGTCCGCCCCGCCAAGCCTGGCGCCGACCTGGATGGCCATGAACGTCGCCGGCGTGTTCAACGTCAGCATGATCAGCGTGGTCCTCGCCTTCCTGTTCGTGCACATGTTCGACACCGCCGGCACGCTGATGGGTGTCGCTCAACGCGCCAATCTGGTCAACCCTGACGGTCGCATCGAAAACCTTTCGCGGGCGATGAAAGCCGACAGTGCCTCCAGCGTATTCGGCGCTGTGGTCGGTGTTCCGCCGGTCACCAGCTACGTGGAAAGTGCTGCCGGCGTGGCCGCTGGCGGTCGGACTGGTCTTACCGCCGTCACCGTAGGTGTGCTATTTATAGCGGCGATGTTTTTCGCACCGCTGGCCGGCATGATTCCCGCGTATGCCACTGCCGGTGCGCTGATCTACGTCGCGATGCTGATGATGGGCGGCATGGCCCATATCGAATGGGACGAAGCCACTGACGCGATTCCGGCCATCGTCACCGCGATCATGATGCCGCTGACCTTTTCGGTCGCCGACGGCATTGCACTGGGCTTCATCACCTACGTGGCGTTGAAGGCCGGGACCGGCAAGTACAAGGAAATCTCCGTCAGCCTGTGGGTGCTCTGCGCGATCTTCATCGCCAAGTTCATCTTCCTCTAAGCGCTACGCGGTCCCGTTTCCAGACAGCCCCACCCTCGCCGGTGGGGCTTTTGCACATTCATGAACACAACAAAAAAAGGAGCAACAAGATGAGTCTGGAAACCTGGCTGCTGTTCAGTGGCGCTGCGCTGGTGGTGATCCTCATTCCGGGGCCGCTGTCGTTGCTGATGATCAGCAACAGCCTGAACTACGGGTTGCGCCGTTCATACCCGGCGTTCCTTGGCGGCGTGACGGCATCGATCTGTCTGCTCAGCGCTTCGGCATTGGGGCTGGGCGCATTGTTGCTCGCTTCCGAGCAACTGTTCAGCGCGCTTAAAATTGTCGGCGCGCTGTACCTGTTCTATCTCGCCTGGCAGAGCTGGCAACAGTCGCGCCAGCCGTCGGTCGGTGCCGACGTACCGCTAGCGGCGCCCGTGCCGCGCTTTCGCGCGTTGTTCACTCGCGCCTTCGTACTGGGCGCGAGCAATCCGAAAGACATCCTGTTTTTCGCCGCGTTCCTGCCGCAGTTCCTCAGCGCCGAGCAACCTTTCCTGCCGCAACTGCTGGTGATGATCGCCACCTGGACCGTGCTGGATCTGCTGTGCAAACTGGCCTACGGCCTCGGTGCCCACGGCGCGGCGCGTTACCTGCGCAGCGGCAAGGGGCAAAGCTGGTTCAACCGCATCAGTGCCGGTCTGTTCGGCGGTGCCGGCGCCGCTTCTCTGCTCAGCAGCCACTGAGATTCTTGACCGCATCGCGGTCTATCGACTCCCCGCCAGTCTGACTTGAACTGTTCCAGGTCAGGCTGGCGTTCTCCTCGCCTCTCGCTATTCCCAACGCCCTGCTCCCCTGCAGGCCGCGCAATACACCGCAACAACCCGTTGATATACATCCCTGGAACGCTCCTCGTACTATCTCGGCGTGTCTTTACAACCACCCGCCAGAACAAGGACGTTCACATGGCCACCCTGATAAGCGAAGCCTCGATACAAACTGACCCGGTCGTCATCACGGACATGAAGATCGAGTTCAATGAACCTACCGCCTCGACCATCGATTTCGACGCCAGTGCTGAAACCCCAGCGGCCACTTCGAATAAAAGTCAGGTCGATCAGCTGAAATTCAACGATTCAGTGTTCGGCCCTTTGCAGATCGGTGAAGTCTCGATTACCCGAGCCTCTCTCGATGCCTTGGGAGCAACAATCGACGGCCAACCTATAACCAGCAAAAACACCTTCTTCCGCACTCCTCAGCGCTCGTTCATCAACTCGTTACAGTTCAACGTCAGCGCGATCGAGCGGCACATGAAGTCTTCGAGCGGCAGCAACGCTTACCTGCTGCCGACCTTGCTCTTCGACATGGCCAGTCGCCGCCCGCTGACCGCCCCGACGTTGATCCGCGATAACCCGCAAGACAATGTCGATTCGGCTGGTTATCACAGCAAGATCAAGAAACTCCTCGGTTCGGCACAGAAACTCGATCTGCAGCACAGCCAGTTACCGCAAAACACTCGGCGCTGGGTTGCCACGGCCAAGACGCACCTGACCGTCGGCTCGAGCGTAGGACTTCAGGCGTTCGGCATATTCATGGGTTTGCGTGGCGTGGTTCAGGCCGTCAAGGCGGGTGATAACGCTGAAGTCGTCGTCAACAGCGTAGGGATTGCCTCGGAACTCGGCTCTATCGCCATCGACATCGGGGTCAGCAAGATCGCCGCCGAGATGCTGACGGCCGGGCAAAGCGCTTTCAAGGATTTCGCCAAAACCAGGTTTGCGGTGCGGCTCGGTCGATCCGGTGGACTGATTGGCGGAGCGCTGACGCTGCCGTTCGATGTGTACACCGCCGTTCGCTCGCTGAATGCCGCGAGCCATGCAACCGGCAAAGAGGCCATCGACCATTACGTCTGCGCCGGCTTGAGCATCACCAGCGCGGCCATGACCATCATTCTCGGTAGCGCTGCGCTGGCTGGGTTGTCGTTCGTGGGACCGGTAGGCCTGCTGGCCGGCGCGATGCTGGCCATCGGATCGCAGATCTACGGCGCGGTACGCATCGTCGACGACATCGATGATTACATCGAACTCACCGTCGGCGAACGCTGGCGCTCGGGCTTTTTCTCGTTCTGCATGATGGACGTCGAGCAAGGCGTCAAGGATCGCTACAGCCGGGCCAGAACCCTGATCCAGCACACAGAACAACTCAAGCGCAATGCCCGCCGATTGCTGGACGTCGATTTGAAGGATTCCACCGAAGCGGTGGTCAATGGCGCATTCGAAGTCGATCTGGTCAGCAGACAGGTGTGGAAACGCAATTGGTGGACGAAAATCGATGCATGGGAAACCGAAAACGTCCCGGTGATACGCGGTGGTGATGACACCATCGATGCTCGCGAAGGCGTCACCAAAGACACCCTCGGGGCGGTGCTGGGGGTTGCCGGCGACGAGAAGATTATTTTGTGGCTGCTCGGCGATGGCCGTGATTCGATCAAAGGCGTGGAAAAGAAATCGAATATCTTCCAGTACGGCTCAGGAATAAAAGACCTGACCGGTGGCGAAAAGGACGATCGTTTCGTATTCCAGTCGGCCGCCGATTCCATCTCGAAAAAAGTCGAGGGATCGACGTATTCGAAGTTGAGAGGCGGCGCAGGTAACGACACCCTGGCTCTGGATGGCTTCAAGTTCACGCAACAGGGCCATGACATCGACTTGCAGGCCGGCACGCTGCAGGTGAGAAAGCCCAATTCCGATGCTGACGACGGGGCCGATTCTACATTCCACAGCCTGCTGGAAAGCATCGAGAATGTGGAAACGGTGAACAGTGCCGCAAGCGTCGTCACGGGCACCGAGCAACGTAACATCATCAAATCCCGCGGCCGCGATACGATAAAAGCGGGAGCCGGTAACGACCAGATACAGTTGCTGCACAAAGGCGCGTTAGCCTCGGGTGAAGAAGGTATCGATGAGTATTTCATCGCTCATCAGGACGGTCGTTTTTGCATCATCGAAGACGGCAAGCAGGAAAGTACCATCGAATTTGCATGGCGAATCGGCCTGATCGAAAGCTGGGCCATTGAAAAGAACTCGCTGGTCCTTACGTCCGGATTCGAGTTTTTCGACAGGCCCAAATGCGTGGTCTTCATTCATGAGGTCTATGAAACGATCGACAAGCAACGCCGCTTGAAAAACAACAAAATAACTTTCCTGACCAAGGATGGCTACGTGTTGCGACCGGACCTGCCTGAAACCATCGAGAGCGCCGAGACGGTCGATATCGAAGTGGTCATCCTGAAACACGGCAAGCCTCCAACACCCGTCATCCATTACAACCCTGAATGCTGGACCCTGCATCAGCATGAAGCGCGTTATTTTCTGCCGCGCACCGGGCAAGGCACGACGTTCTATTCGGCCGAGCGACCCGACGTCATCACCTGTATTCATCTGGATTACGCCAGCACCGAATTGAGCAAAGTCGAAGCTCACTTCCGCGCCCGCGAATCGGCGAAAAACAGCGACCTGCTGGCCGGCTGCGACCTGACCTACCACTTCGGCGATAAAACCCTGACGCTGCAACATTTTGCCTGGGCGCGAGGCGGTTCTGATCCCAGGAACATGGTCAAAATCCTGCGCACCATGGCCGCCCGCCCCAGTCACCAGTATCTGCTGATATTCAACGACGGCGTTGCACTGAATGCGCAGCTTACGCCGGAAACCGACGCCGCCCCGGCCGACGACAACTACCAGATCAATGCCTTCAAGTGCTGGACGACGGCGCTGAAGCTGCCCCTTGAGTTTCGTGCGCGGCAGTTTACTTACCAATTACCAACGAACGAAGCGTGGAAGCTCAGCGCCAAAAATGTCTGCGCCGTTATTGCGTCAGGAGCCAACCAGACAGCACTCGAAACACTGGAGGGTGAAGGTGGTACCTACCTGATTCACCTTGTCGCCGACCGGACCATCAGACTGACAACCCCGGGCGCACTGGCCAACGCGGCGGTCAGGCTGCCTTACTCATCGACCTGGGAACTCGACGCGACAGCGCTGGGGAAGGTTGAGGTCAAACTGGAAAACAACCAATTACAGATTGGTACCTGCACGGTTCACTTGCCCGTTTATGAAAGTGAAGACCTGATCGACCAGATCCGCGTTATCACTGAAAAAGGCATCGTCCACGTGGTGGATCTTTCTTTCGACCGGGTCTACCCGGATGGACTCGATGCGCGGTTCTTTGATGAACCCGACCCGGCAAAAGACCTCCCCGACGCCTTCGCGTCAATGGCGAATCAAGAAGTCAAAGTGCGCAACATCCTCTTTGCCGACAACTGGCCCGGTGCGTTCAGCTACAGCTTTGCCGCCCACGGCTGGATCCTGCGCAGCGACAAATCCCGCGTCGAGTATTCGCAGTTGAAGGTCATCAATCGATGCAGCCATCAGGATGCGCACATTTTCAATCCGCCTGCGCTCGATGTCCCACCGGCATGACGCGGGCGACCGCTAGTCAGCACTGACAACGTCCACGCAACAGCAACGACTGAACCTCCACATCCGGTTCCGGACCCGACTTTTGCCGGACGCCTGCGCGTGCGCCTGAACAATACGGCGAGCGCTCCGACAGCGCTCGATATCAAAACCGAATGAGTAAATTGCACATGGTCAAACCACCAAAAAAGATTGCTGTGACCACAGCAGCCGACAGCACCGTTACCACCCGACCTGTTCAGTCAGGTTCAGGTACTCGCAGC
The DNA here is from genome assembly GCF_055484735.1 of Pseudomonas sp. 15C. Classification (NCBI taxonomy): domain Bacteria; kingdom Pseudomonadati; phylum Pseudomonadota; class Gammaproteobacteria; order Pseudomonadales; family Pseudomonadaceae; genus Pseudomonas; species Pseudomonas sp. 15C. The sequence continues at coordinate 45,371 of NZ_JBUDGD010000030.1, forward strand.
AACGTCAGCCTGCCTGACACCCCGTTATCCGGCGTCGACTCGACCAGCGGCTCGTCGAGTACGGCAAACATCGCCCCTGTCGTGATCACCGTCAGCACGATGCCGGGACCAGTCACCCATTCGGTCAGCGCCCCGCGCCATGCCGTCGCCTGGCCCGACAATCGCCTGAACGAGCTGACCCCGATCGGAGAAAACAGCGGACTGTTCACCGGACCGGATCAACGCACTTACGCGCAACTCGGCAGCGAAGGACGCTTTCTCGTCGAACAGGATGCGCAAGGCAGCTATTACATACCGATGACCTTTGCGCCCGGCGTCGCCGGGCCGTCCCTGACGAAGATTGAAGGGCATGCCAGTTGGCATATTCAGCGCCCCGGCTGGTCATCAACACAGACGCGGACCACAGCCACCGATACCCCGCTCCCCGCCTACCTTTCGCCTGAAGATGCGAACACCCTGACCCGAGCGGACATGTCGAGCGCCGGCATCCGTTACAACAAGCTCAAGCAAGCCTTCGTCGACACGGCAGAAGGCACGGTGATGGTTCGCAAGAATCCGCAAGGCGAGTACCAGTATGTCTCGGCGACCACGCGAAGCGCCCCAGACATCGTGTTTGAACAGATTCCCGACAGCCTGCTCTGGCGCCGAAAAACCTCACAAACACAGGCCGGAATCTCAACTGGCGTGCCTCGTCGTATCGCCGAGCCGACTGTGGAGAGCAACAAACGCGTGCGCTTCGATGCTAGCGAGCAGACAGTCACAACTCCACTGCTCGCCGCCAGCGCACCGAATGATCAGACGCCGTTTTTCTGGTTACCCTGGGGGCACTTGAACAAGCCTCCCGTTGTGGAGTCGATCCAGCTGGGGTGGTTTCATTACCCGATCGTGCCAGTTGGCTCCAATCGCACTCCGAAAGTCTATTTCGTGCAGCATCCGGACTTTGCGCCGGCTCGCTTCGAGGGGTTCGAACAGATGTTGCGCACCGCGCCGTCACTGCAACCGGTCGCCACGTTTCGCATCGGTAACGATCCCGGTGAAATCCACCCCGGCAAACGCTTTTTCGAAGAACCCATATCCCACTCGGTGGCTAACACCTTCCCCGTTTTTTCCGCAGCCACGGCGTGGGCGGTCGGCAAAAGGCTGTTCGAACTCGCCGACAATTCCGCCGTCATTACCGGCACCGGTCTGGTCAATATCCAGGCTGTCCTGCACCAATGGAAGCAGAAGCCGTTTCCCACCGCACCGGCTTATGCCGACCCGCTCAATATGCTGGCGATCGCGCCCTCGATCGATGTCGGCGGCAAGAAACTCATCCCCATGCCTTCGCAATCGGACAGCGAACTGCAACGGCTAACCTTCGACCCACAGCAATTCCCCACCGAATGGAACCACTACAAAACCTGGCCCACCGATCTGAACCTCAGGCGCCTGCTCGGTGCGCTGTTGATTCGCTGCGGTTATGACGTCTTTCCTCTGACGTACGAACACCGCCAGCCGACATTGGTGTTCAAGCGCGAAGGCCATGACCCGTTGTACTTCTTGAAGCTGGGCTCGGTTGCCCAGGTTGGCTTGTCCCATAGGCCCGGCAATGAACTGGCAGACCCGAGCCTGCCGAGCAGAATCGGCAGCGAGGCGTTTCGTGAGCTGACCACCGCAGCCACGCAAGACAAAGTGATCTGGCTGATCGGCGGCGTATTGAAGGTCGAATCGAATCCGGACTCGGTGTTCATCATCAGGGAGCGCTGAGTTGCCTTACCAACAATCGCCCCTGGATGGCGCGTGTTGCCGGCGGATCGTTAACCCCAGCAACACACGGCAACACGCTTGCTCAGCGCGATAACCATGTACCGCACGCCCCGTCTGCCCTTTGCCGACCATAACGCTTTCAAGCCAGGGCATCGGGCAGGCGCGAACCCGTTCCCGCTTGTCCGGCCCATCCTCATCGGCAATTCATCGGAGCAGTTTTATGGCCAAGCCCCCCAAGAAAACCCCTCGCCCGTCTTCAGCGCAAACGCCGACTACGTCGACCCATCCTTCGCCTGCCGCAGAAAACAAACGTCATCTTGATCGATACCTGAGCCAGGTTGAGGTCGCCCATCTGGTGGGTGGCGTGCAACGACTGTCCGCCGACACCCAGACACTTTTCATTGTGCGTGAGGGTTGAGAACCATGGTCAAACCACCCAAGCGCGGCGCAGGCGTCACTCCTGCCGATACTTCATCGATAACCCTGCACCCGATAAAAGACGCACCTGAGCAGCCGCGAACCGATGTGCAAAACAGCCTCCACACAAACGAACAGGCTGATTTTGCTGGCCGACCAGACGCATCCACGCTGCCTGCGTCCGTTCTGATCAAGGCAGAACGGCAACCGTTGTGGAACGTCGAAATACCGGACTGGTTGAAGCAAGATTCACAGCACGAAGAGCAGTACGCAGCGGCCGATCAACCGACTTATCTGGCAGCCGCTGACGCCGCCCGCCTCTCATCACCTCTGGATAACACCGACGGTATCCGCTATGACAAGCACCGCAAGACGTATGTCGATACGGCGCAAGGAACGGTCATGGTGCGCAGGAACAGCGCCGGCGACTATCAGCAAAGCTCGGCGACGCGCCGGACTGATTTCGCTCTGCTGTTCGAACCGATTCCAGGGTCAAGACTGTGGCAGCGCAAAGTCACGCGCCATGAGCCTGCCCCGCCACCCACCGACTCCGGCTCAGCGCTGACGGCCAGCCTGCTGTCGGCCAATCCCGAGGCGACGAATCTGCGTTTTGGAGTCTGGCGAAACTGGGGACGCAACAGCCGCCCACTGCTGGGGCAGCACATTGAAATAGACGGCCAGTACTACCCGATCGTCCAGCAGGACCTGAATGCCCAGCCATCACTGGCGTACCTGCAACACCCGCTGTTTTCCCCCGCCCTGTACGACGCCTTCGAATCCATGCTGCGCGATCACCCGTCACTGCAGCCCAGGTTCGTCGTTAACCGCAACAACCAGTGGACGGTGCTGGACGATCCCGTTCCCTTTGCCATGCCGATCACCCAATACATCGCCACAACATTCAGATCTCTTGCGGACCGCTCCGTCAGCGCATTGGCCCGGGCCATGTTCAATCAAGCCAGTCACTCCGAAGTCATTACGGGCGCAGGCTTGGCTGTGCTGAACCGAGTCCTGCGCTGTTGGGCCCGAAGGCAGATGGACCAAGCGCCGCCAAGTGAACTGGCCGACCCGCTATTGATGTTGCGCACTCAGCCCGCCACCACTGACCTGTCCTTTTCAAACAAGCAGGATCAGGGTCTGCCGCGTCTGGACTTTGATCCCGGAAGATTCGCCGCACACTGGAACCGCTTCGCCAGCCAGCCTTCGACGTCCCGCTTGCAAAGACTTTTCAGCGAGGTACTGGCCGACGAAGGCTACGTTATCGAACGCGCCGCACCGCAAGGGTCAAGCCATGAAGTGCGCTTTCATCGCGACGGCATCGATCAGCTATTTGCCTTGATTGTCTATCCGCTGAGCGCACGCGAAGATGCCGGGCGTGTGCCGACAAAAGGCGAGTCGGAGCGCACACGTACCGAGACCAGCGACGTTGTCTGTTTGCGTGGCGGTTTGCAAACGGACGCGCTGGGGCAGACGACGTTGTTTGTTGTCAGGGAACGTTGAAGGGGCCGCCAGACGAAAAAAAGCCCGCAGTGTGAGCGGGCGAAAGACCAAAGAAGCTATATGCGCAGTCGCTTCCCGGCAGGGGCAGCCGCTTGGGGGATCAACTGCCCCGATAGGTGGAATAGCTGTAAGGTGAAATCAGCAACGGCACGTGGTAGTGGTCCTGCTCGGCAGAAATACCGAAACGCAGCACTACCACATCCAGAAACGCCGGCTCCGGCAACTGGACACCGCGGGCGCGGTAGTAATCGCCCGCATGGAACTGAACCTGATAAACCCCGGTGCGATAGTCATCGCCTTGCAGCAGCGGTGCATCGACCCGGCCATCGCTGTTGGTGACCGCACTGGCGACCAATTCCAGTTGCGAACCCTCGACGCGGTACAGCTCGACCTTGATCGAACTGCCCGGGCAACCGTGTGCAGCGTCCAAAACGTGAGTAGTCAAACGTCCCATTGATTCTGCGCGCCTGCCTGCGTGGAGCAGTCAGACTTCGCGCCTCCCGAAGTCAGTTGAAAAGGAGACCGCACCGATTCGGGGCACGAAACGCTGCGGCGAGCGACTGATTAAGACACTTTTCAAAAAAATTGTACACAATAAAAACGACATTTTTCTTGCCACCCCCGCCATTCGGGGCTTTCCTCCAGATTAACCGGCGATACGCCTATTCATTGCGCCTTCCGTTCAATAGCTGACGGGTCAGGCAGGTTTCTTGCAGGCTCACGCCATTATCAGGAAAAGATGACAGTCGGCGAAAAATGCGAAAAATCAGGCTTACAAAATGTAAATAAAGTTGTATACAATCAGCCCATCGCTGTGACGCCAGCCTGTTCCCTCACCGCCAGGCCGCCACACCCTCTGTCAACGTATAAGAAGGAAGACTGCAGTGAGCGCTGACTATCCACGCGACCTGATCGGTTACGGCAGTAACCCTCCTCACCCACACTGGCCGGGCAATGCCCGCATCGCCCTATCCTTCGTACTCAATTACGAAGAAGGTGGCGAGCGCAATATTCTCCACGGCGACAAGGAATCCGAAGCGTTCCTGTCTGAAATGGTCGCCGCGCAGCCGCTGCAGGGCGCGCGCAACATGAGCATGGAATCGCTTTACGAGTATGGCAGCCGTGCCGGTGTCTGGCGCATTCTGAAACTGTTCAAGGAATTCGACATTCCGCTGACCATCTTCGCCGTGGCCATGGCCGCCCAACGCCACCCGGATGTGATCCGCGCGATGGTCGAGGCCGGCCACGAAATCTGCAGCCACGGCTACCGCTGGATCGACTATCAGTACATGGACGAAGCGCAGGAACGCGAGCACATGCTCGAAGCGATCCGCATCCTCACCGAACTGACCGGCGAGCGCCCACTCGGCTGGTACACCGGTCGCACCGGGCCGAACACCCGTCGCCTGGTGATGGAAGAAGGCGGTTTCCTCTATGACTGCGACACCTACGACGATGACCTGCCCTACTGGGAGCCGAACAACCCGACCGGCAAGCCGCATCTGGTGATTCCGTACACCCTCGACACCAACGACATGCGCTTCACCCAGGTGCAGGGTTTCAACAAGGGCGACGATTTCTTCGAATACCTCAAAGACGCGTTCGACGTGCTTTACGCCGAAGGTGCCGAAGCGCCAAAAATGCTCTCGATCGGTCTGCACTGTCGGCTGATCGGCCGTCCTGGTCGTCTCGCTTCGCTCAAACGCTTCATCGAATACGCCAAAAGTCATGAACAGGTGTGGTTCAGCCGTCGCGTCGACATCGCGCGCCACTGGCACGCAACCCACCCGTACCAAGAGGCCGCCCAATGAGCCGCTTTCAAACCCTGCAACCGTCGACCCTGAGCCGCGACGCTTTCGTCAACGCCTTCGCCGACATCTACGAACACTCGCCATGGGTAGCCGAAAAGGCCTACGACCTGGGTGCGGACGTCTCGATCGATGAGATCGAAACCCTGCACCAGCGCATGAGCGACATCCTGTTGAGCGCCGATCACGCCAGTCAGCTGGCACTGATCAACGCTCACCCGGACCTGGCCGGCAAAGCCGCCGTCCAGGGCCAACTGACCGAAGCCAGCACAAACGAACAGGCTGGCGCCGGTATTCACCAATGCACGGCCGAAGAGTTCCAGCGCTTCACCGAGCTGAACGACGCCTACAAAGCCAAGTTCAAGTTTCCCTTCATCATGGCGGTAAAAGGCAGCAACCGGCATCAGATCCTCGCGGCGTTCGAAACGCGCATCAACAATTCGGTGGAAGCCGAGTTCAAATGCGCGCTGGCGGAGATCAACAAGATTGCCCTGTTCCGTTTACTGACTCTTTAGCAAGCCTGGCCCGAGCGTGAATGAACGCGTAAACGCCCAGGGCCCTGCAAGCATCCCCAGCCACTTATTCAAAGGCAGACAAGAAGAATGAAAGCTTACGCCGTACCTTTCGAAAAATACGTCAACCTGGCCGATGCCCGTCTGGGCACCAAGATCATTTCGGTCACCGATGACTGGTTCGCAGACGCCAATCGTCTGTTTCAGCCGACCCCGGCCGTATGGAAGGAGGGCGTGTTCGATGACAACGGCAAGTGGATGGACGGCTGGGAGTCGCGTCGCAAGCGCTTCGAAGGTTACGACAGCGCGGTGATCCGTCTCGGCGTACCGGGCTCGATCAAAGGCGTCGACATCGACACCTCATTCTTCACCGGCAACTACCCGCCGTCTGCCTCGCTGGAAGCCTGCTTCCTGGCCTCGGGCGAGCCGGATGAAAACACCCAGTGGACTGAAGTGCTGTCGGCCGTAGAGCTGCAGGGCAACAGCCACCACTACCACGAAATCAGCAACGACCAGGCCTTCAGCCACCTGCGCTTCAACATCTATCCGGACGGCGGTGTCGCCCGTCTGCGCGTGTACGGCGTTCCGTTCCGCGACTGGTCGGCGGTTGGTGACAACGAGCAAGTCGACCTGGCTGCAGCCCTCAACGGTGGCCGCGCCCTCGCCTGCTCCGACGAACACTTCGGCCGCATGAGCAACATCCTCAACCCGGGCCGTGGCATCAACATGGGCGACGGCTGGGAAACCGCACGTCGTCGCACCCCGGGCAATGACTGGGTGATCGTCGCGCTGGGCCATCCGGGCGAGATCGAGAAAATCGTTGTCGACACCCTGCACTTCAAGGGCAACTACCCGGACACCTGCTCGATCCAGGGCGCGTTCGTCAAGGGCGGCACCGACAGCCAGATCGAAACCCAGTCGCTGTTCTGGCGCGAGCTGCTGCCAAGCCAGAAGCTGGAAATGCACGCCGAACACACCTTCGTCGAACAGATCAAGGCACTGGGCCCGATCACCCACATCCGCCTGAACGTGTTCCCGGATGGTGGCGTGAGTCGCCTGCGTGTTCTCGGCAAGGTCGCTAAACAAGGTTGAACCCAATCGCTGGCAAGCCAGCTCCCACAGGTTTTGTGAACGACCCAGTCCACTGTGGGAGCGGGCTTGCCCGCGATGGCGATAGATCTAACAACACAGAATCCGGATAAGAAGAACAGCATGCGCACACTGACGATTGAACCGCTGACCAAAGAAGCCTTCGCCCCTTTCGGTGACGTGATCGAAACCGACGGCAGCGATCACTTCATGATCAACAACGGTTCGACCATGCGCTTCCACAAACTGGCGACGGTCGAAACCGCACAGCCTGAGGACAACGCGATCATCAGCATTTTCCGCGCCGACGCGCAGGACATGCCGCTGACCGTTTGCATGCTGGAACGCCATCCGCTGGGCAGCCAGGCTTTCATTCCGCTGCTCGGCAACCCTTTTCTGATCGTGGTCGCGCCACTTGGCGATGTACCTGTATCAGGCTTGGTCCGCGCCTTCGTCACCAACGGCAGGCAGGGCATCAATTACCATCGCGGCGTCTGGCACCACCCGGTGCTGACGATCGAAAAGCGGGATGACTTCCTGGTGGTTGATCGCAGTGGCACAGGCAATAACTGCGATGAGCATTTTTTCAAAGAGGATGAGCGTTTGATCCTCGCCCCCCACCAATAAGAGAAGGTCTGATCACTCGACAACAAGAGTGACAGGCGAGAGGTAAAGACTGTGGAAGCACATCTGTTGGAATGGCTGAACCTGAGCGTGCGCTGGGTTCACATGATCACTGGCGTGGCCTGGATCGGCGCGTCGTTCTACTTCGTCTGGCTGGAGAACAACCTCAACCGCGTCAACCCGAAAACCGGTCTGGCCGGTGATTTGTGGGCGATCCACGGCGGCGGCATCTACCACCTGGAAAAATACAAACTGGCCCCACCGTCCATGCCGGACAACCTGCACTGGTTCAAGTGGGAAGCCTACTTCACCTGGATGTCGGGGATCGCGCTGCTGTGCGTGGTGTTCTACTCCAACCCGACGCTCTATCTGCTCGCACCGGGCAGCACCCTGAGTGGTCCGGAAGGCGTGGCCATCGGTCTCGGCTCGCTGTTCGTCGGCTGGTTCATCTACTCCTTCCTCTGCGACTCGGCGCTGGGCAAACGCCCTGCCCTGCTGGGCTTCATCCTGTTCGTGCTGATCATCGGCGCGGCGTATGGCTTCAGCAAAGTGTTCAGCGGTCGCGGTGCGTACCTGCACGTCGGCGCGATCATCGGCACCATCATGGTCGGCAACGTGTTCCGCATCATCATGCCGGCGCAACGCGCACTGGTTGCAGCCATCGCTGAGAACCGCACACCGGACCCAGCGCTGCCGGCCAAGGGTCTGCTGCGTTCGCGACACAACAACTACTTCACCCTGCCGGTGCTGTTCATCATGATCAGCAACCACTTCCCGAGCACTTATGGCAGCCAGTACAACTGGTTGATCCTGGCCGGGATCGCGGTGCTGGCGGTGTTGGTGCGTCACTACTTCAACACCCGTCACGACAGCCACAAGTTCGCCTGGACCCTGCCGGTCGGCGCGGTGGGCATGATCTGCCTGGCTTACGTCACCGGCCCGATGCCGATGTCGAACGCCCCGGACGTGGCCAAGGCACCGGCGAAAATCGAGTACCAGCCATTGCCGGAAACGGCGCTGGGTGGTGGCGCGAAACCGGCTGATGCGGCGCAACCTGCCGAGCCTGCCGCAGCACCAGCGCAAGCCTCCAATGCCGGTCCAGGTTTCGACAAAGTGCATCACGTGATTCAGGAACGTTGCACGGTTTGTCACTCGTCGAAGCCGACCAGCCCGTTGTTCAGCGCAGCGCCCGCCGGTGTGATCCTCGACACCCCCGAGCAGATCCGCCAGAACGCGGCGCGCATCCAGGCGCAAGCCATCACCACGCAGATCATGCCACTGGGCAACATCACCCAGATGACCCAGCAGGAACGTGACCTGATCGGTGCATGGATCGCTCAGGGAGCGCAGACCAACTAAGCCGTAAAAGCATCGCTGGCAAGCCAGCTCCCACAAGGTTTTGCACTGCCTGTGTGGGAGCTGGCTTGCCAGCGATTGGCCGCAACGCGGTCACCTGATGCAAAGAAACAGCTGCAAGCAACCCGGCAGCTGTTAATCACAAGAATAAAAAAGATCCGAGGTGTTGCATGTCCGAGCTGTCCAAAGCGCGCATCCCCGACGCACCCGCCATTCAGCGTTTGCCCCTTTTGCAACTGATCCTGGTCGGTCTGCAACATGTTCTGCTGATGTACGGTGGCGCCATCGCGGTGCCGCTGATCATCGGACAGGCCGCTGGCCTGAGTCGTGAAGAAATCGCCTTCCTGATCAACGCCGACCTGCTGGTCGCCGGCATCGCCACCATCGTGCAATCGCTTGGCATCGGCCCGATGGGCATTCGCATGCCGGTGATGATGGGCGCCAGTTTCGCGGCGGTCGGCAGCATGGTCGCCATGGCCGGCATGCCGGGTATTGGTCTGCAGGGGATCTTCGGTGCAACGATCGCCGCCGGTTTTTTCGGCATGCTGATCGCACCGTTCATGTCCAAGGTCGTGCGTTTCTTCCCGCCGCTGGTGACCGGCACGGTCATCACCTCGATCGGCTTGTCGTTGTTCCCGGTGGCCGTGAATTGGGCCGGTGGTGGCGTCGACGCTGCGCAATTCGGCTCACCGATTTATCTGGCCATCGCCGCTCTGGTGCTGGCGACCATTCTCTTGGTGCACCGCTTCATGCGCGGTTTCTGGGTGAACATTTCCGTGCTGATCGGCATGTGCCTGGGCTACGTGCTGTGCGGCGTGATCGGCATGGTCGACCTCAGCGGCATGGCCAGCGCGCCATGGATTCAGTTCGTCACGCCGCTGCATTTCGGCATGCCCAAATTCGAACTCGCACCGATTCTGTCGATGTGTCTGGTGGTGGTGATCATCTTCGTCGAGTCGACCGGGATGTTCCTCGCGCTGGGCAAGATCACCGGCCAGGAAGTCTGCCCGCGCATGCTGCGGCGCGGCTTGCTCTGTGATGCCGGCGCGTCGTTCTTCGCTGGGTTCTTCAACACCTTCACCCACTCCTCGTTCGCGCAGAACATCGGCCTGGTGCAGATGACCGGCGTGCGTTGCCGCTCGGTGACCATCGTCGCCGGCGGTCTGCTGATCGTCCTCAGCCTGCTGCCGAAAGCAGCATTTCTGGTGGCGTCGATTCCGCCGGCGGTACTCGGTGGCGCGGCGATCGCGATGTTCGGCATGGTCGCTGCGACCGGAATCAAGATCCTCCAGGAAGCCGACATCGGTGACCGTCGCAACCAGTTGCTGGTCGCGGTCAGCATCGGCATGGGCCTGATTCCGGTGGTCCGTCCAGAGTTCTTCGCGCACCTGCCAATGTGGATGAGCCCGATCACCCACAGCGGCATCGCCATGGCCACCCTCAGCGCGCTGACGCTGAACCTGTTGTTCAACATTCTCGGCGGCAAGGAGCGTGCGGCGATCAATGATTGCCATGCGCACTGACAGCCACACAGTGATCTTTATGCAGGAGTGAGCCTGCTCGCGATAGCGGTATGACATTCAACAATTGAATTGACTGAAAGAACGCCATCGCGAGCAGGCTCACTCCTACAGAAGCAACAGCTCTGCGCCTCAAACAATAAAAACAAGAGTGAGCAACCGATGATCCGCACGCAAACCAGCGTCATGTTGAGTGGCGGCCTGCTGGCCGCGAGTCAGGCCATGGCCGGCGATCTGCTGCTGTGGCAGACCAACAGCCTCAGCTATCTGTACGGCAAGAACTTTGCCATCAACCCGTCGATCCAGCAGACCGTGACCTTCGAGCACGCCGACCGCTGGAAGTACGGCGACAACTTCCTGTTCGTCGACAAGATCTTCTACAACGGCAAGGAAGATGCCAACAAAGGCCCGCACGCCTTCTATGGCGAATTCAGCCCGCGCCTGTCGTTCGGCAAGATCTTCGACCGCAAGATCGAGTTCGGCCCGATCAAGGACGTGCTGCTGGCGATGACCTACGAGTACGGCGAAGGCGAGAGCGAGGCGTACCTGATCGGCCCCGGCTTCGATCTGAAAGTCCCCGGTTTCAACTACGTCACGCTGAACTTCTACCGCCGCCAGACCGAAGGCCCGCGCCCCGGCGACGGCGTCTGGCAGATCACCCCCGCGTGGTCTTACAGCTTTGCGCTGGGCAACTCCGACGTGCTGATCGACGGCTATCTGGATTGGGTCGTCGACAACGACGAAAACTCCCGCGGCACCTACCACGCCAACCTGCACATCAATCCGCAGATCAAATACGACCTCGGCAAAGCCTTGGGCTGGAGTCAGAAGCAGCTGTATGTCGGCACTGAATACAGCTACTGGAAGAACAAGTACGGCGTCGAAAACACCCCCAACTTCGACACCAATCAAAACACCGCGAGCCTGCTGCTCAAGGTGCACTTCTAGGATGATCCGCAACCGTGCGCCCTGCCTGTCGTCGGTGCTCTGTTGCGGGGCACTTGAGACCTGGCCGTTGAGTCAGTATTCTCCGCGGCCTTCCGAATTCGGTCTAAAAAAAAGCCCGAATTTAATTCCTGACCGAAAAGCCAACTTATCCCGGCCCCGGTCAGTACCGAGGCAACCCGAAAACACGCGCAATCGACTGTTTTTTCAACAGCCGAGCGGGCGTTTTTTGGCTTTTCGAACGCCTTGGCTCAGCTCTTGCTAACAGCATTGAAGCTGACCGATCGGATGAATTTTGCAGCAACGAAAAAAGGCGCCACACCAGAGCGCCGATCTTAGAAAAACAAACGTGGAACACCTACTTTGGGAGCAACCGAATGAAACGTATGTGCACCAGCCTGATGCTTGCGGGATCGCTGCTGGCCGGGGGGCAGGCCATGGCCGACGGCCTTTTGCAATGGCAGAACAACAGCCTGACCTACCTCTATGGCAAGGACTTCCAGGTCAATCCGCGCATTCAGCAGACCGTCACTTTCGAACATGCCGATGCCTGGAAATATGGGGATAACTTCCTGTTCATCGACAAGATCTTCTACAACGGCAAGGAAGATGGCGGCGTCGGCTCCAACACCTACTACGGCGAACTGAGTCCGCGTCTGTCGTTCGGCAAGATCTTCGATCAGAAACTGGCGTTCGGCCCGGTGACCGACGTGCTGCTGGCGATGACCTACGAGTTCGGTGAAGGCGATACCGAGTCGTACCTGATCGGTCCGGGTTTCGATCTGGCAATTCCGGGCTTCGACTACTTCCAGCTGAACTTCTACCAGCGTCACACCCAGGGCGCGCGCGCCGGTGACAATGTCTGGCAGATCACGCCGGTGTGGTCCTACACGATTCCGGTGGGCAACTCGAATATCCTCATCGACGGTTTCATGGACTGGGTAGTCGACAACGACTCCAACTCCAAGGGCGACTATCACGCCAACCTACACTTCAACCCACAAGTCAAATATGACTTGGGCAAGGCGCTGAATTTTGGCGAGAAGCAGTTGTATGTCGGTGTTGAATACGATTACTGGTCGGACAAGTACGGCATCGAAGACAGCCAGTACTTCAAGACCGATCAGAGCACCACAAGCTTCCTGGTGAAGTTCCACTTCTGATCCAGTGGCGTCCGCGAGGACGCCTTCGCCAGCAGGCTGGCTCCCACAGGGTTCTGTGCTGTACACAAAACCAATGTGGGAGCCAGCCTGCTGGCGATGGCCGCACCGCCAATATCAAGCGGGTGCCACCACCTCAGCAATCCCCAAAAACTTGCACAGTTCTTCTCTTTTTGCCAACGCATCCCGCCGCCCCAACTCAATCAACTCGCTGCAATACCCCGCCTCGAACAACAGATAACTGAGCACCCCCGCCCCGCTCGTCCTGGTCGCCCCCGGCCCGCGCAAAAACAACCGCAACGCCGCCGGCAATTCCTGGCGATGGCGTGCGGCGATTTCATCGATCGGCTGGCTCGGCGCAATCACCAGCACCTCCACCGGCGCCACGCCCAACTCGCGGGTCGGCGTACCGTCCGGCAGCAAGTGACTGAACTGGTTGAGGCGCTGCAGCAACTCGATGTCGCTCTCAAGACTGTCGATGAACGTGCTGTTGAGCATGTGCCCGCCGATCTGCGCCAGCGTCGGTTGTTGCCCGTTGTAGCTGCGCGCCAGCGGTTGCTGCGGATCGACTCCGCGCGGGTTGCCGCTGACACCGACCACCAGCACGCGGCTGGCACCCAGGTGCAGGGCCGGGCTGATCGGTGCCGACTGGCGCACAGCACCATCGCCGAAAAATTCATCGTCGAGTTTCACCGGTGCGAACAGCAACGGGATCGCCGAGCTGGCCAGCAGATGCTCGACCGACAACGACGTCGGCACACCGATGCGCCGATGCCGCAGCCAGGCATCGATGGTGCCGCCACCCTCATAAAAGGTCACCGCCTGCCCCGATTCGTAGCCAAACGCCGTCACCGCCACCGCGTGCAATTGCTTGCGGGCGATGGAATCCGCGATGCCGGGCAGGTGCAGTTTTTCATTGAGCAATTCGCGCAGCGGCGAACTGTTGAGTAGCGCCACCGGCATTTGCCGGCCGAGGCCGAGCAGGCTGTGGCTGACAAAGCGGCTGGCCTGGCGGATCACCCCAGGCCAGTCACTGCGCAGCACACGATGGCTGCGCAAGCCTTGCCAGAACAAGGTCAGGCGTTCGATGGCGGCGCGAAAATCCGTCGCGCCGCTGGCCAGGCTGACTGCGTTGATCGCCCCGGCCGAGGTGCCGACGATCACCGGAAACGGATTGTCTGCGCCCAGCGGCAACAGTTCGGCAATCGCCGCCAGCACGCCCACCTGATACGCCGCTCGCGCCCCGCCGCCGGAAAGAATCAAACCTGTGACCGGTTCAGCTGGGCGCATCGCAACCCTCCAGGGTGCTTATGGAAAAGGTTCGATCAAGCGCGTTTGGCGTACAGCTTCGGCTCGCCCGGCGGGCGGCTCTTGAAGCGCCGATGCGCCCAGAGGTATTGCTCGGGGCATGCCCGCAACGCGCTTTCGACCCACTGATTGATGCGGATGCAGTCGGCCTCTTCGGTTTCGCCGGGGAAATCTTCGAGCGGCGGATGGATCACCAGCCGATAGCCGCTGCCGTCCGCCAGACGCTCCTGAGTGAACGGCACCACCAGCGCCTTACCGAGACGGGCAAATTTGGTTGTCGCAGTCACTGTCGCCGCCTGAATGCCGAACAGCGGCACGAAGATGCTCTGCTTGGCGCCGTAGTCCTGATCCGGTGCATACCAGATCGCCCGGCCCGAGCGCAGCAGCTTGAGCATGCCGCGCACGTCGTCGCGCTCCACCGCCAGCGAATCGAGGTTGTGTCGCTCGCGGCCGCGACGCTGGACGTAGTCAAACAAAGGATTTTTGTGTTCGCGGTACATGCCGTCGATGGTGTGCTGCTGGCCGAGCAGCGCCGCGCCGATTTCCAGGGTGGTGAAGTGCGCGGCCATGAGGATCACGCCTTTGCCCTCGCGCTGGGCCTTCTGCAGATGCTCGAGGCCTTCGACGTGAGCCAGTTTCGCCAGACGCTCGCGCGACCACCACCAGCTCATCGCCATCTCGAAGAAAGCGATACCGGTGGAGGCGAAGTTTTCCTTGAGCAGGCGTTTGCGTTCGGCGGCGGACCTTTCCGGGAAGCACAGTTCCAGATTGCGCCGGGCGATGGCCCGTCGGTCGCCGGCCACGCGATACATCAACGCGCCCAAAACTCGACCGATGGTCAGCAGTGCCGGATACGGCAACTGCACGATCAGCCATAAAAGCCCCAGACCGCACCAGAGCGGCCAGAAGCGCGGAGCAAGAAATGCTTTTCGAAAACGCGGGCGATCCATTAAAGCTTCCGTAAATACAGTGGCCGCGCATTCTACATCGTTCGACCCGGCTTGCGGCTCGCGGGCGTTCTCGTTATAAGTCTCGGCACTTTTAGTGACAAGCCGTTGTATGCCGACATGAGCCAAACCGACCCGTTAGACCAAGATCCCGTATTCCAGCTCAAGGGCAGCATGCTGGCCATTACTGTGCTGGAACTGGCCCGTAACGACCTCGAGAGCCTCGATCGGCAATTGGCCGCGAAAGTCGCCCAGGCGCCGAATTTCTTCAGCAACGCGCCGCTGGTCCTGGCGCTGGACAAACTGCCGCCGAGCCAGGGCGCCATCGACCTGCCGGGGCTGATGCGCGTGTGCCGTCAACATGGCCTGCGCACGCTCGCCATTCGCGCCAGCCGCATCGAAGACATCGCCGCCGCCATCGCCATCGACATCCCCGTGCTGCCGCCGTCCGGCGCCCGTGAACGGCCGCTGGAAATGCCCGAAGCGGAAGTCAAAAAGAAGCCGGAAAAACCGCCCGAGCCGACGGTCAAACCGACCCGTGTCATCACCACGCCAGTGCGTGGTGGCCAACAGATATATGCCCAGGGTGGCGATCTGGTGGTGGTGTCCTCGGTCAGTCCGGGGGCGGAACTTCTCGCCGATGGCAACATCCATGTATACGGCCCGATGCGTGGCCGCGCGCTGGCCGGCGTGAAAGGTGATACCAAGGCACGGATTTTCTGTCAGCAATTGAGCGCTGAACTGATCTCCATCGCCGGTCATTACAAGGTCTCCGAAGATTTGCGTCGCGACCCGATGTGGGGTTCGGGCGTGCAGGTCAGCCTGTCGGGCGACGTGTTGAACATCATTCGGCTTTAACGGATACTGCCGCATTTTCCAAGCATCTCTAAAACGTAGCGAAAACGGCTCAAACGAAGTAGGAAAAAGGCCTTATAGCCAAATTCCAGCCAAGGCTGTCCGACTGCAGTAGTTTTCAAGAGATGTTTTTCAGGGGCTGAACAGTCCTTCTTCCTTAGGGGTGAAACACCTTGGCCAAGATTCTCGTGGTTACATCCGGCAAGGGTGGTGTGGGTAAGACCACCACCAGCGCCGCTATCGGTACCGGTCTCGCGCTGCGCGGCCACAAAACAGTGATCGTCGACTTCGACGTCGGCTTGCGTAACCTCGACCTGATCATGGGTTGCGAGCGCCGCGTGGTATACGACTTCGTCAACGTCGTGAACGGCGAAGCCAACCTGCAACAGGCGCTGATCAAAGACAAGCGTCTGGAAAACCTCTACGTGCTGGCGGCCAGCCAGACCCGCGACAAAGACGCGCTGACCGTCGAAGGCGTGGAAAAAGTCCTGATGGAGCTCAAGGAACAATTCGAGTTCGTCGTCTGCGACTCTCCGGCGGGCATCGAAAAAGGCGCGCACCTGGCCATGTACTTCGCTGACGAAGCGATCGTCGTGACCAACCCGGAAGTCTCCTCGGTACGTGACTCGGACCGCATGCTCGGCCTGCTGGCGAGCAAATCGCGCCGCGCCGAACGTGGCGAAGACCCGATCAAGGAACACCTGCTGATCACCCGCTACCATCCAGAGCGTGTTGAAAAAGGCGAAATGCTCGGCGTTGAAGACGTCAAGGAAATCCTCTCGGTAACGCTGCTCGGCGTGATCCCGGAATCCCAGGCGGTGCTCAAGGCATCCAACCAGGGCGTGCCAGTGATTCTCGACGACCAGAGCGATGCCGGTCAGGCCTACAGCGATACCGTCGACCGCCTGCTGGGCAAAGAAAAAGCCCACCGATTCCTCGATGTCGAGAAGAAGGGATTCTTCGAGCGCCTGTTTGGAGGTAGGTAATGAACCTTTTTGACTTCTTTCGTGCCAACAAAAAGCCAAGTACCGCCTCGGTAGCGAAAGAGCGTCTACAGATCATCGTGGCGCATGAGCGCGGCCAGCGCAGCACGCCGGATTACCTGCCAGCCTTGCAGAAGGAACTGGTCGACGTGATCCGCAAGTACGTCAACATCGGCAACGACGACGTACATGTTGCACTGGAAAGCCAGGGCAGTTGCTCGATTCTGGAACTCAACATCACCCTGCCCGATCGCTGAGTCGACCCGGCAGGTACGACGGCGGTTCAGGGCCATTCCTTCAGTGGAGTGGCCCTGAACCGCCGTTGGCATTTGTTACGAGGCTGTTTAATGCCGCTGTCCAACATCCGCATCATCCATCAGGACGCCGCCGTACTGGTGGTCGACAAACCGACCCTGCTGCTCTCGGTGCCCGGCCGCGCTGACGACAACAAGGACTGCCTGATCACCCGCCTGCAGGAAAACGGCTACCCGGAAGCGCGCATCGTCCATCGTCTGGACTGGGAAACCTCGGGCATCATCTTGCTGGCTCGCGACGCCGACACGCACCGCGAGCTGTCGCGGCAATTTCACGACCGCGAAACCGAAAAAGCCTACACCGCACTGGCCTGGGGTCAGCCGGCGCTCGACAGCGGCAGTATCGATCTGCCCCTGCGTTACGATCCGCCGACCAAGCCACGGCACGTGGTCGATCACGAATTTGGCAAGCATGCGCTGACGTTCTGGAAGGTGCTGGAGCGTTGCGGCGACTGGTGCCGCGTCGAACTGACGCCGATCACCGGGCGCTCGCACCAATTGCGCGTGCACATGTTGTCGATCGGTCATCCGTTGCTCGGCGACGGGCTCTACGCCCATGAACAGGCGTTGGCGGCGTGGCCCCGGCTGTGCCTGCACGCGAGCATGCTCAGCTTCACCCACCCGCAAAGCGGCGAACGCCTGCGCTTCGAATGCCCGGCGCCGTTCTGACCGCCACACCGTCCCCTTGTAGGAGTGAGCCTGCTCGCGGCGCTCTGTCAGTCAATCAACAATGATCTGACACACTGCAATCGCGAGCAGGCTCACTCCTACAGGGGTTATGGTCCGGATTCAATTGTTCGGCCAATACGTTAAACTCGCGCCCATTGCTGTCTGGAGTTTCTTATGCGCGAAGAGTTGAACCAAGGCCTGATCGACTTTCTCAAGGCCTCCCCTACCCCGTTCCACGCCACCGCCAGTCTGGTTCAGCGTCTGGAGGCTGCCGGTTACGTGCGTCTCGACGAGCGCGAGCCATGGACCACCGAGCCGAACGGCCGCTATTACGTCACCCGTAACGACTCTTCCATCGTCGCCATCAAAATGGGCCGCACCTCGCCGCTGCATGGCGGTATCCGTCTGGTCGGCGCGCACACCGACAGCCCGTGCCTGCGGGTCAAGCCGCAACCGGAACTGCAGCGTCAGGGCTTCTGGCAGCTGGGCGTCGAAGTCTACGGCGGGGCATTGCTGGCGCCGTGGTTCGACCGCGATCTGTCGCTGGCCGGCCGCGTGACCTTCCGCCGCGACGGCAAGGTCGAGAGCCAGTTGATCGACTTCAAGGCGCCGATCGCGATCATTCCCAACCTGGCCATTCACCTCAACCGTGAAGCCAATCAGGGCTGGGCAATCAACGCGCAGACTGAGCTGCCACCGATCCTCGCGCAGTTCGCCGGTGACGAGCGCGTGGATTTCCGCGCCGTGCTCACCGATCAACTGGCCCGCGAACACGGTTTGAACGCCGACGTAGTGCTCGATTACGAGCTGAGTTTCTACGACACGCAAAGCGCGGCGGTGATTGGCCTCAATGGCGATTTCATTGCCGGCGCGCGCCTCGACAACCTGCTGTCGTGCTACGCCGGCCTGCAAGCCTTGCTCAACGCCGAAACCGACGAAACCTGCGTGCTGGTGTGCAACGACCACGAAGAAGTCGGCTCCTGCTCGGCCTGCGGTGCCGATGGTCCGATGCTCGAACAGACCCTGCGCCGCGTGCTGCCGGAAGGTGACGAGTTCGTTCGCACCATTCAGAAATCCCTGCTGGTCTCGGCCGACAACGCCCACGGCGTGCACCCGAACTATGCGGAGAAGCACGACGCCAATCACGGTCCGAAGCTCAACGCCGGCCCGGTGATCAAGGTCAACAGCAACCAGCGCTACGCCACCAATAGCGAAACCGCCGGTTTCTTCCGGCATCTGTGCATGGCCGAAGAAGTCCCGGTGCAAAGCTTCGTGGTGCGCAGCGACATGGGCTGCGGCTCGACCATCGGCCCGATCACCGCCAGCCACCTGGGCGTGCGCACCGTCGACATCGGCCTGCCGACGTTCGCCATGCACTCGATCCGCGAGCTGTGCGGCAGCCATGATCTGGCGCACCTGGTCAAAGTGCTCAGTGCGTTCTATGCCAGTCGTGACTTGCCTTAAAGACTGAGAAGCTTCGCGAGCAGGCTCGCTCCTTACCCTGGAAAGCATTCCAACTGTGGGAGATTCTATGGTTCATGCCTAGCCCCTAAACGCCTTTGGGTGAGTATTCGCTCTGGTTTTTCAACAGAGCAAATACCACCCGTGCAAGCTTGC